>NZ_CAXTBM010000055.1:8617-35889 GCF_964242765.1 uncultured Hymenobacter sp. | reverse complement strand
CCCTGGCTCAGTCGTACCAGACGCTACGCAAGGAAATCGGCAAAGTGATTATTGGGCAGGACGAGGTAGTGCGGCAGGTGCTTACCGCCGTGTTTTCGCAAGGGCACTGCCTGTTGGTGGGCGTACCAGGCTTGGCCAAAACCTTGCTCATTCAAACCATTGCCGACTCACTGGACCTCTCGTTCAACCGCGTGCAGTTCACGCCGGACCTGATGCCCTCCGACATTGTCGGCTCCGAGACGCTCACGCAGCAGCGCGACTTCCAGTTTGTGCAGGGCCCAATCTTCGCCAACATTGTATTGGCTGACGAAATCAACCGCACGCCACCGAAAACTCAGGCGGCGCTATTGGAATCGATGCAGGAATACGCCGTGACGGTTGCCGGCCGGCGCTACCCTTTGGAGCGGCCGTTCTTTGTGCTGGCCACCCAAAATCCCATCGAGCAGGAGGGTACATATCCGCTGCCCGAAGCGCAGCTCGACCGATTTATGTTCAACATCGAGCTAGGTTATCCAAGCTACGAGGCAGAGCTGCAAATCGTGAAGAACACCACTTCCGATACCAAGCCTACAGTCAGCAAGATCCTGCACGCCGATGAAATCCTGGCGTTTCAGCACCTCGTGCGCCGCGTGCCCGTGGCCGACAATGTGGTGGAGTACGCCGTAAGCTTGGTGCACAAAACCCGCCCCAATACCGACCGGGGGGCCGCACGCGCCACGCAGCTCTTGGAATGGGGTGCGGGCCCGCGTGCGTCGCAACACCTGATTGTGGGGGCCAAATGCAATGCCCTGCTCAACGGCAAATACTCGCCCGATATTGAGGACGTGAAAGCCGTTGCCCTACCCATTCTGCGCCACCGCTTGGTGCGCAACTTCAAGGCCGAAGCCGAGAATGTTTCAGTGGAGCAGATTGTGAAAGAGCTGCTGTAAACTAATTTCTGAAGTACAACTGCTGGATTTTGCATCCGCTGTCCAGATCAATATCAAAGAAAATTCAGAAGCAAACTCATGGAAGTTTCCAGTTACTATCAGCAATTCGAGCGCAATATCTTTATCATCCTCGATGCCTTAGCGGCTGGCCTCGATTTGCGCACCACTGCCCTCAATACTTCCTTGCCTTTGGAAGTGTATGTGCTTTGCGAAGTACTTAATCAAGGTGGCGCGCAGTTTCGCTTAACCACCGAGGGCCTAGAGCGGCTGCGCGAGTTTCAGGTGCAATACTTGCAGCGCGAAGCTGAGACCGAAGCCATTATGCGCCGAATTCTGGAGGACAAGCGGGCTATGATGCGCACTCCCGAAGGCCGTGTTTTAGTTAAAGAAATGTTGATCCGTCGCCTTGAATTTTTCAACGAAGCGGCCCGGCAAGTGAATGTGATGCGTATTCAACAGTCGTTGGGTAGTCCGCCGCAGTACCGCTCTGGTATTGGCGCTGCCTTGCAAAAGGCGGAAGTACACAAATAGGTTGCAGGTTTAGCAGCTCAACCAAGTTCTGCGACGATAGACAACAAGAGCGGCTTGCCCTAGGGCAAGCCGCTCTTGTTGTCTATCGTTTTCTGGCCGATCCACGAACGTCGCTGAAGCTATGTGAGTGGAGAAATTCGATTTAATCCAGAATTCTAGTTTACCATCGTACCACTTGCTTCCTCCCGGATCTTGGTGTTGCCGTCTTTGGCGTGCTTCAGGTTTAGTTCGCCTTCTGGCTCGCGGCGCAAGTGGCTAGGAACGTCGGCCCCAGGAGTGCCTTTGGAATTGGTGATACCGCCATCTACGAAGTAAAGCGCGCCCGTTACGTAGCTGGCTTCATCGGAAGCTAAAAACAGGTACACGTTGGCTACCTCCTCGGGCGTGCCGCGGCGACCTAGCGGGGGAGCATCGACGTTTTGCTTTTCCATCTTGGCGCTCATCGGACCAGTTTCCTTGTGGGTCCAGGCCGTATCAATCGGGCCAGGGCAGACACAGTTGGCGCGGACGCCGTACTTGGCTTGCTCCGTGGAAACTCCTTTCATAAAGGCGTGGTTAAAGGCCTTGGTGCCGCCGTAGGGAGTGTTTTCAGCAATGCCCATCCAGCCCGCTTCCGAACCAGCCGTCACGATGTTGCCGTGAGTCTTTTGCAAGTGCGGCAGCGCGGCGCGCGTCATCATGAAGGTGGAGTAGATGTTGTTCTTAATCATGTACTCGAAGGCATCTACGGGATACTTATCAAGTTCGGCGGTGGCTGGAAATACGCCCGCGTTGTTGATGAGGATGTCGAGCTTGCCGAAATCTTCGATAGCTAGCTGCACGCACTCTTCGGCGTTTGCTTCGTGCGAAATGTCGCCGAGGTATCCTACTGCTGCTCCGCCCCGCAGTTGGATTTCGTCCACTACTTTGCGCACCGGGTCGCTTTCCAAGCCCACCACTACTACGGCCGCGCCTTCGTTGGCAAATTTCTTACAAATGGCTTCGCCTATGCCCGCGCCACCGCCCGTTACAATGGCTACTTTTCCTTCAAGTCGTCTCATAGCTAGTGAAAAATGAATTTGAGCAAGTAAAACAGATCGGCCACTGCTACCTCTATGGGCAAGCGGCAGCCTGGTTCTGAAACCTAACGACATCTGCTAACCAGAGTTACCATTACACGTTTGAGCACGCCTTTTTTCGATACTAATACGTTGCTGTGCGTAGGTACCTGCATTGCTTTCCCCAAATCATACACGCTGCTTTGCCTCCCCCTTCTACCCCACTCATCACCGCCCGCCTTACGCTTCGGCCTTATCAGCCCACCGACGAAGCCGACTTTTTCGCTGTGCTCGACCAAAACCGCCGCCGGCTGGAATCAGCTTTTCCGGCCCGTGTAGCCGCTGTGCAAACGCTGGCCGATGCTGTTCGGATACTATCCCAGTTTGCGCAGGACTGGCGCACTGGTCGCCTCTACGTGTTCGGCATCTGGCACCGCGAAACGGCCGCTTATCTTGGCGACATAAGTTTGCGGCCCAGTTGGCAAACTCCTTTAACTGCTGAAATAGGATATTATTTGGCAGCTCACGCCGAAGGGCATGGTTACGCGCGGGAGGCACTAGCCGCCGCCGTACAGTTTGGTTTTGGAGAGCATCTACAAGCCCACCATCTAACGCTACGCTGCCGCCGCAACAATCCGCGCAGCCTCGCTGTGGCCGCCGCAGTAGGCTTTCGGCCCGTTAACACCACCCGGCGGCGCTTGTGGCCCTTGCGCGGCAAAGAGCCGGAAATTGTGCACTGCCGTTTAGATCCGGCATCCTAGTAGTCTATTTGGCTTTACCTATCAGATAAACACCGATAACAGACGCATTCTGGAGCATTCGGCTATTCGCTGTGTCGGAGCGTACCCAACAAAAATTCGTAGTTGAAATTCAAGTACGTTCCGAACGAGAATTCCACCTGCTTGTTCTGCAAATCATAAAAAGGCTCGAAACGAGTGGTTAGCGTTACGTTGCCAGGCAAGTGAAAGTCACTGAAGAAGCGCAGGATTAGCAGCTGACGATGCCGCTCCGTGTAGCCAGGGTTACTAACCGTGCTGGAAATAGACTGGTAGAGCTTCCCTCCTTGCGGCGCCACAAACCCGTTGCCCGACCAATAGCTGATCATTACGTTGGAAAGGCTAGTGTTTATACCGGCATTAAGATAAAGGCCAGTACCTCGGCCGTAGGGTAATACTTCCGTGAATGAGTAGTCGGTGAAGTGGGTGACATAGCCATCGAAATACAGCGCCCGAGCAAAATTCGAGTTCAGTTTGCGCCGCACGCGCAGGCCGGTGGCAAAATTGAACAGCGTTTGCAAAGGCTTATCAATCGTATCGAGCTGACCGCCGCGGTGAATGGCCAGAAACTGCAAGGGCACCACTCCCAGGCGCCAGCCCGCCGAATCTTGGTACGCCGTGAATTCCGAGGTGAATCCGCCCGCCACTTCTTCCTGAAAATCACTGAACCGGTACTGCTGTCGCTGCCAGTCAACCCAAGCATCGAGTTGCAGACGAGCAGTTTGCAGTCGATACTGCATGCCTTCTTCCAATCTGTTGAGCATCACCCGCTCGAAGTCAAACAACGGCTCTATGTAACCGTGATTTAAATGCCCTTCAATATTACCGAACAGCAGGCTATGAGGACCGTTCTGATACTTAGCGGTAAACAGCGGGCGCACCTGCCTGAGCCGGGGCGTGCCATAGTCTTTATAGAGGAAAATACCAGCTTCCAGCCGCAGATTAGCGCTTGGGAAGTAAACCAAACGGGGGGCAAGCTGCGTACCGTAGAGCGTTTTACCTTCGTTTATTTTGTTGAAGTACTCGTTGTCTTTGGAAAACAGAAACCCTTGCACAGCCAACCGAAGCTGCCCGCTGTTCTCAGGCCGAACAGGTAATCTATATAAAAAAGCTTGGTTATTTAACTGCCCCCAAGCGGCATTCATACCGCCCACCCAGCCTACCAACGTCAGTATCAAGGCAGTATAAAACGAGTGATTTCCTAAAAATCTTAGCACAGAAAAATTTCCCTAAATTCAACGAAAATTTTTAGCATTGCGGGGACAAAATATAGGCTAGCGGCGTTACCACTAGCCTGCCCCAAACAGAGTAGCTTGGCGCATTGCAAAGCCACTTCTGGGTTGCGCAGGCAACCTAAAACGCCTACATTCACCAAACCTAAGCATTTCCCCCAAACCCTATTCTAATGGCTGCTACTACTGACAAAGCCGATAAGGTTGCTAATCCACAGACCGAAAAAATGAAGGCCCTCCAGCTTACCCTGGATAAGCTGGATAAGAACTACGGCAAAGGAACGGTCATGAAGTTGAGCGACAACAAAGTTGTCGACATTCCTGCAATCAGCACCGGTTCGCTGGGCCTCGACATTGCGCTGGGCATTGGGGGTTTGCCCCGGGGCCGTGTGGTTGAGATTTACGGTCCGGAATCGTCGGGTAAAACTACGCTCACGCTGCACTGCATTGCCGAAGCGCAAAAGAAAGGTGGCATGGCCGCTTTCATCGACGCCGAGCACGCCTTCGACCGTAGCTACGCCGAGAAGCTAGGTATCGATACCGAAAACTTGCTTATCGCGCAGCCCGATAACGGCGAGCAAGCCCTCGAAATAGCCGACCAGCTGATTTCGTCGGGAGCCATCGACATCATTGTAATTGACTCCGTAGCTGCCCTCGTACCAAAAGGCGAGTTGGAAGGCGACATGGGCGACTCGAAAGTAGGCTTGCACGCCCGCCTCATGAGCCAGGCCCTCCGTAAGCTGACCGGTACCATCAACAAAACGGGCTGCTGCTGCATTTTCATCAACCAGCTCCGCGAGAAAATCGGTGTGATGTTTGGTTCGCCCGAAACGACCACGGGTGGTAACGCCTTGAAGTTCTATGCTTCGGTTCGCCTCGATATCCGCCGCATCGGCCAGATCAAAGAAGACAAAGACAACGTAACCGGTAACCGCACCAAGGTGAAGGTGGTGAAAAACAAAGTAGCGCCCCCGTTCAAAGTGGTGGAGTTCGATATCATCTACGGCGAGGGCATCTCGAAAGTGGGTGAAATCCTTGACCTGGGCGTTGACATGGGCATTATTGCCAAGTCGGGTTCGTGGTTCTCGTACAATGGCGACCGTCTGGGCCAAGGCCGTGAAGGCGTAAAAACTATTCTACAGGACAACCCAGAACTAGCCGACAAGATCGAGCTACAGATTCGGAACCTGGTGAAAGGTGAGCCGGAAGTGGCACTGGCTGCCATCCCGGTGGACACCACCGTTGACGACGACGACACGCTGTAAGCGTTTCTTGCTGCAATACGCTTAAATGATAAAAAGTCCCGCTGGTAATCCGGCGGGACTTTTTACGTTGTAGCTCTCAAACACCAAAGCAAGTTTGTCTCGTAAGTAGAGGAGCGCCGGTAGTTGCCGTAAAACTCAGGTGGTTGTAAACCAAGTATTCCGGCCCGTCAACTCATTGCCTTATATTTGCTGGCACCCCTTTTGTCTGGGCATCCAGGAGCCTGCTTTTCCTGCTTATACCTCTATGAACTGCCGTTGGCTATTATCTTTTTCTGCTCTTCTGCCATTGGTGGGCTTATTGGCTTTCCAACCTTCTAGCGGACTTCGGTCGATACCCAATACTAGTTTTTCTACGGGGGAGGTGCTTCAATACAAAGTGCATTATGGCTTAATCAATGCGGCCGAAGCTACTATTGAAGTGGATAATGGCCTGCACCGCATCAACGACCGGACGTGCTTCCGGGCTACCGTCACCGGCAAAACCGCTGGCTCCTTCGACGTTTTCCTGCGCATCCGCGACACGTGGCGTAGTTACATCGATACGACTAGCATTGTACCGCAGCGGTTCTTCCGCAACATCGAGGAAAACAACTACCGCCGTCGGGAAACCGTCGATTTCGACCACTCCAGTGATATGGCGCAGATGGAGCGCCATGGCAAAGACAAAAACAAGATCAAGCGAGGCAGCTACAAAGTGCCCGACAACGTGCAGGATATTGTAAGTGGCTTTTATTTTTTGCGTACGCTCAACTACGACCAGCGTCGCATTGGCGAAGTGATTCGCGTACAGGGCTTCTTTGACGAGAAAGTCTTCTCGATGGACGTTGTGTACAGAGGCCGCGAAACTGTAGAAACCAAAGCCGGAACCATTCGGGCCATTAAGTTGGTGCCGAGGATGCCAAGCAACAAGCTCTTCAAAGGCGAAAATGCTATTTCCGTCTATCTTTCCGACGACCGAAATAAAATTCCCGTTCTGATACAAGCCGAAATGTTCGTAGGCGCCGTTAAGGTTGACATGTTCAAGTATCAAGGCCTAAAATCCCGGTTAAATCTAGTAGCTCACAACTGACAGTTTATGTAGCGGCTCCAATAGGAGCCGCTTTTTTTATCCCTGATTTGTGCTGGTTGCTTGGCTTGACAAGGTCTAGCTGACCTAATCAGCACAGCCAGGGTAATCAGCGATTAACGAAAAGGTAACATGCCGGACTCAAGCGCGGCGGTACTTTTGTCTTCGCGCTTTCTTTTTTACTTCAAACTCCTCGTACCGTGCAAGCACCCGCTAATCCCAATGCGTACAAGATTCTGGTGGTCGATGACGACCCTGATATTGTGGAGCTACTCGAGTACAACCTGCGCAAAGAAGGCTACTCCGTTGCTTCGGCTTCCGACGGCCGCAAGGCACTGGAAATTGCGCCGCAATTTGCTCCCGACATTATTCTGCTCGATGTAATGATGCCTAACCTCGATGGCATTGCCACCTGTCGGCACCTGCGTGAGCAGCCCAAGTTCAAAGACACCTACATCATCTTCCTGACGGCCCGTGCCGAAGAGTTTTCGGAAGTCGCTGCCTTTGAGGCGGGCGCCGACGATTTCATTGCCAAACCCATCAAGCCTCGGGCCTTACTTAGCCGCCTCGCCGCCTTCGTCCGCCGCGACCGGGACCCACAATCAGTGCAAGACACCATTGAAATCAACGGTCTCAAGATCGACCGTACCGGTTTCTCGGTGTATCAGGAAGGCCGCAAGATCACGCTGCCTAAGAAAGAGTTCGAGCTTCTGGCGTTTCTGGCCGCCACGCCACACAAGGTATTTGGGCGGGAAGAGCTGCTCCAGAACATCTGGGGCAACGACGTATTCGTGCTGGCCCGTACCGTAGATGTGCACGTGCGTAAAGTGCGCGAGAAAGTAGGCGACCACCACATCCAAACCATCAAGGGAGTCGGCTATAAATTCAACACCGACTAACAATCAGCAAGTTGCCCCAAAGAAGAAGGCCTCTTTTGAACCAGAGAGTGGTACTTAAACTACCATCCTCTGGTTCAAAAGAGGTTTTTCCTTGTTGGCTGACCGTTCAATTATTTCCTCTCGCCAACTGGAGAGAACGTACAGTCATCATTTGATCTTTTATCTTTAACCTTGAATTAATTGTCGTGTTTCCTTTGAACATCTCTTCGCGCATCATTGCCATCATTTTGTCGCTGCTGGTAGCGGTTGCCCTTACTGTACTGGCATGGGTAGGGCCAACTATGGAGTTGCGGGAAGGCGTGCTAGCGGCGGGCATTACGGTAGCTACTTGCTTTCTGCTGCTGTACTTGATGTTTGAAGCACTGATTTTCCGCGAAATCAATAGCATCTACTCTAGCTTAGAGAACGTAAAGCGCAAAGAGTTTCGGAAACTATCCAACAAGTTCTTATTCCGGCCCGAGCCACTCAAGCGCATGCGCGATGAGATAGTGGAAATGGCCGAGCGCAAGCAAAAAGAAATCGACGAATTGAAGCGGCTGCAAGCGTTGCGCCGCGAGTTTCTGGCCGATGTGTCGCACGAGCTAAAAACTCCCATCTTCGCCGCGCAAGGCTTTCTGCACACTATCCTCGACGACGAGGATGTGGACGACTTCACGCGGCAACGATTCCTACAAAAGGCCGCCAATAGCCTCGATGCGCTTGACACGCTCGTTCAGGACCTAGTTACTATCTCACAGCTGGAGAAAGGCGTTGTGCGGATGCGCCGCTATAGCTTCGACTTGGTGGTGTTGGTGCAAGAGATTTTCGAGCAACTGGAGTTGAAAGCGACTCGCCGTAATGTGCGCCTAGAGCTGTTTCCACCAACTCCGCCCGAAAACGGTGTGCGCGTACTAGCCGACCGCAACCGTATTCGTCAGGTACTTATTAATTTGATTGACAATGCTATTAAGTATGGCCGCGAGAATGGCCACGTAATAGTATCGCTGCAAGAAAGCGGAAAAACGGTGCGTATATCGGTGCGCGACGATGGGGCTGGCATCCCGAAACAGCATATGAACCGCATTTTCGAGCGGTTCTATCGTATCGATAAAAGCCGTTCTCGCGACTCTGGCGGCTCCGGCCTCGGGCTAGCAATCTGTAAGCACATTGTTGAGGCGCACAAGTCCACTATTCGGGTGCGCAGTGGGCTAGGACAAGGCACCACGCTTGAATTCAAGTTAATGAAGCCCAAGAATGCCTTGCCCCAATCCAAGGAGAAAGTGGATGAGTTAACCAGTGATGAGCAGATAAACGACAAAAGTTTGCTGGAAGAGAAATAATGCCTAACAAGTAGACGGTATCTTACTGCTTATCCTTTTGCTAGGTGCAACCGGTCGCAGCAATCCGCGTACCTTTGCGGCTTCCTTATGAAGCTACCCGATTTCCAAGACCTAGTGCTGTTTGAAGACGACGACTATGTTGTCATCAATAAGCCTCCTTTTCTGGCCACACTCGATGAGCGGTTCGGTGGCGCACCCAACATTTTGCGCCTCGCCCGCGAGCAGTACGACGACATTCAAGCGTGCCACCGCCTCGATAAAGAAACCAGCGGCTCCTTGGCGCTGGCCAAAAACCCGGCGGCATACCGCCACTTGGCTATGCAGTTCGAGGATCGAAAAGTGCGCAAAGTCTACCATGCTGCCGCGTGGGGTGTGCACCAATATGAAGGGTTGCGCGTCGAACGCAACATTGAAACAACTACCAAAGGTAAAGCCCGCCTAGCCTACAACGGCAAGCCTGCCGTAACGCTGGTGCGCACCATGGAGGCATTTACCCGCCACACCCTACTTGAGTGCCAGCCTATTACGGGCCGTATGCACCAAATCCGTTTGCATCTGGCGTATTTACAGGCTCCTATTATCGGCGACAAGATGTATGGTGGCGAAGACTTTTACTTGTCCTCCCTGAAAAAGAAGTTCAATCTGAAAGAAGGCGAAGAAGAGCAGCCTTTTATCAAGCGTTTCGCCTTACACGCTGCTAGCCTCACCTTCACTAAGCTTGACGGAGAAAGTGTCACTGTTGAGGCGCCTTACCCCAAGGATTTCCGGGTGTTAGTTGATACGCTGCGGCAGTACCAGTAAGCTTGTCGTTCCGAGCGAGACCAAGAATTCAAGTGTCAACTTTTATCATGCTCGCCTAGGTTCTTGGCTCTGCTCGAAAGGACAGCTTCATCTTGGGTTTGCACCAAGTGGAAGGAGAGTGAAACCCAGTGGCTTTCAGGCACAATTCTCAATTGCTGTATTGCAAATTCAAGTAAAGGCGGTAACTTTGTGTCCGTTTTCCCGGACCGGGTTTCGGTTTCATCTCATTTCCAAACGCTTACCTTCCTCCCAATGGATCATCTGAGCTTCAAGACGGTATCCGTCAACAAAGCCAACGCCGATAAGGCCTGGGTTGTGGTTGATGCCAGTGTTGCGCCCCTGGGCCGTCTGGCCAGCCAGATTGCCAACATGCTGCGTGGCAAGCACAAGCCATCGTTCACGCCCAATTCCGATTGCGGCGACAACGTTATCGTCATCAACGCCGACAACCTGCGTGTGACGGGCAAGAAACTGACCGACAAAATCTATGTAACCCACTCGGGTTATCCAGGTGGTCAAAAGCGCGTTAACCTGCGCGACAAAAAGGCCAAGAACTCGGCTAGCGTAATCGAGCACGCCGTGAAAGGCATGCTGCAAGGCAACCGCCTTGGCCGCGAGCAGTTCCGCAACCTGTACGTGTACGCCGGCAACGAGCACCCCCATCAAGCGCAGCAGCCACAAGCTGTTGAACTGAAAAACCTTTAAGCCGAACTTCGGCGTCTTTTTTCTTTAATCTTTCACTTAATGGAAATCACCAACACCTCTGGTAGAAGAAAAACCTCGGTGGCTCGCATTTACATGCAGGCCGGGCAAGGGAATATCACTATCAATGGCCGGGACATGAAGACTTACTTCGGTAACGAACTCCTGGAAAACATCGTGAACCAGCCGCTTGCCATCGTGGAGCAGGTTGGTCAATACGACATCAAGGTAAACGTAGGCGGTGGCGGTATTTCGGCCCAGGCTGAAGCCATCCGTTTGGCTATCTCGAAAGCCCTCGTAGGGAACAGCGAAGAAGTTCGTCCGGCCCTGAAGAAGGAAGGCTTCATGACCCGCGACCCGCGCATGGTGGAACGCAAGAAATTTGGCAAGCGCAAAGCTCGTCGTTCGTTCCAGTTCTCGAAACGCTAATCCCAGAGGAAATTCATTATGGCTCAGTCCGCAACCTATAAAGATCTGCTTGATGCTGGTGCCCACTTTGGCCACCTTACGCGCAAGTGGGACCCGAAAATGGCTCCGTTCATCTTCATGGAGAAGAACGGTATCCACATCATCGACCTCAACAAAACGCTTGTTTCGCTGGATCAGGCGGCTAACGCCATCCGCAATATTGCAAAGAGCGGCCGTAAGGTGATGTTCGTTGCAACCAAGAAGCAAGCGCAAGAAATCGTAACATCGGAGGCTACCCGCCTCAAGATGCCTTTCGTAACCGACCGGTGGTTGGGTGGTATGCTCACCAACTTCGCTACGGTGCGCAAGTCGCTGAAGAAAATGAGCACTATCGACAAGATGGTGAAGGAAAATACGGCTTATGCTGCCCTCGCAAAGCGCGAGCGTTTGATGCTGTCGCGTGAGCGGGAGAAGTTGGAGCGTGTACTCGGTGGTATCGCCGACCTGAGCCGCCTGCCCGCTGCCCTGTTTGTGGTGGACGTAAAGCGCGAGCACATTGCCGTGAAAGAAGCCAAGAAGTTGGGCGTTCCAGTATTTGCTATCTGCGATACCAACTCCAACCCTGAACTGGTAGACTTCCCAATTCCAGCGAACGACGACGCTTCGAAGTCCATTCAACTAATCGTAGGTGTGATTGGTAAGGCTATCGAAGAAGGTCTGTCGGAGCGCAAAGTCGACAAAGAAGATGCCGACAAGAAGCAGGCTGAAGACGAAGGCATCCAGGAAAAACTGACGGCCGACGAATAAGCTCTTTAGAAGCTAGAAGTGTGAAGTCAGAAGCTAGAATCCGATGGTGCATACCAATTTCCGGGTTTTGCTTCTGACTTCTTCTTTTGTCGTTTTCCCTCACAACTATCAACACTAGCTAGTAGCTACTAGCATCTAACATTTCCCAAGAATGGCAGCAATTACCGCCCAAGACGTGAACAAGCTGCGCGCCATGACCGGCGCCGGCATGATGGATTGCAAAAAAGCTTTGGTGGAAGCCGAAGGTGACTTCGAAGCCGCCCGCGACATACTGCGCAAGCAGGGTCAGAAAATTGCGGACAAGCGTGCCGAAAATGCCACTTCCGAAGGCATGGTACTGGCGAGCGTGAGCGAAGACGGTACCAATGGCAAATTGGTAGCATTGGCTTGCGAAACCGAGCCAGTTTCGAAAGTACCCGACTTCCGCAACTTGGTGCAGCAAATTCTGGATTCGGCTGTGAAGACCAATGCCGCTACCAAAGAAGAACTGCTTGCCGCTTCGCAGGAAGATGGCCGCAGCCTGCAAGACCACATCACCGACCTAATGGGCAAAATCGGTGAAAAGTTGGATGTAGTAGCCTACGCCAACATGAGTGCCGAGAAAGTAGCTTCCTACATCCACTCCGACGGCAAGAAAGGCGTACTTGTAGGCCTGAAGAACGTGAACGGCACGGATGTAGAGGCTGTAGGCCGCGACGTAGCAATGCAAATCGTAGCAATGAAGCCCGTAGCCGTTGACAAAGACGGTGTGGACTCTGCTACTGTGGAGCGCGAAATAGAAATTGGTAAAGAGCAGGCGCGTGCTGAAGGCAAGCCTGAGGCAATGCTAGAGAAAATTGCCCAAGGCAAGCTCAACAAGTTCTACAAAGAAAATACTCTGCTCAACCAGGAGTTTGTGAAAGACAACTCGCTGACCATCGCTCAACTGCTCGACAAGACGTCGAAAGGTATGACGGTGACCGACTTCAAGCGCGTAGCCATCGGCGCGTAAGCTTTTAAAGTTGATATATTGAAAAGCCCTGCTAGCATTATGCTGGCGGGGCTTTTTTATCACTACGATTTGAATATAATGACTGACAGGCGCAAAGAATTATTCCGCGAATTACTCTACTGAGCTATGGTTGACATAAAGCATAGCAGCCATGGGGGTGGCTTTGTCCTCGATTTATGGCGCAGACGTAGCCCCGGAAAAAGACTTCGCTTCGCGGCAGCTATCACTCAGTGGCTGCATAATCTGGCTCTGCTTTCTGCCTACGATTTTGAAGGTCTAAGGGAAGATTGGTTTTGGACAGGATATATCGGGTTTCGAAAGAAATTTCCGGTTGACCGCTGGACGCCTCATACTGAAATGATTATCCGAAAACTGCGAAAACAACAATAAACCTGTTGTTCGGAACACTTCAGTTATGCCGCTCATACGCCCGGACCCGGGCCATTGCGTTCTGCCGGATGTTCATGTAATACAGGGCGTAGTCAGCAATATGGAACGAGTGGCGCAGTTCGGGTCGGCCGGGAAGCAGGAAACGGGGGTAGCCAAGGGGCTTGGGGGTATGGAGCCACACGAGTCCGTTGTGTACCTTGGCATCTACCACGGCTGTATCAAGTCTATTGAAAGCATGGGGGGTACCTCCGAGGTTTAGCGAGGCCGGTGCCGCTAGGGTATCGGTTTTCCAGGTGAGAGGATTAACAGCTACACCACCTTGAAAGGGCAGGTAGTCGAAACCCCATTCCACAGAGTTCCAAGCCACGTAACAGTTGGTTTGGGTGGAGTCTTGGCAGGGCTTGAGCACTTGATACTCGTTCGGCTGGACATGGAAACCGATAAGGTAGGCAGCCACTAGCTGGCGACGCAGTTTGGGGTCTTGGTCGACAAGCTCGCGTAGTAGGCGCGTGGCATGGAACGTGCCCTGGCTATGGCCCGCTACAATAAACGGGCGGCCTTGGTTGTAGTGCGCCAAATAGTATTGGAATGCCGCCTTCACGTCACTATAGGCTAGTTGGAGAGCTTCATTCCCGTTCGGAGATTTTTCTTCGTCGAAAAAGGAGAACAGCGTGGCTTGCCGATAGCGCGGGGCATAGATGCGGCCCGCATTATTGAAGACACTCGCCTGCTTACGTATGGTCATGGCATCGGTGAAATGATTGACCTTCTGGTCGGTCAAGTTTGCATTCCATCCGGCTCGGCCTAGGTAGGTGGTGGGGTGCACGAAGAACACATCGACCGAAGCTGTAGCTTGCTGGTCGAGCAGGCCGGAGTTGGTGGGCACGACATCGGCGGCATCTACGCGGGTAGGCAGAGCTGCCCAGTTAGTGGGCTGTGCATAGTCGGGAGCGGCGGGGGTGGAATAGCTAGGATATTCGCGCCCTGGTTTGATAATGTTTAGGCAAGAGCAAAGTAGAGCAGGCAGCACAAACGCTAACCAACCAAAACGGTAAGAAATAGCAGATATCATAGAAAACGAATAGTACCACTAAGGGCGCTGCGCAAGTACAACAGCGTACGCCTGCGCGGTACTACAAAAGTACTGTAGCCGAGGCACGTAACCATCTACTACAGGAAACGAAGTAAGGATCGAGGAGATTTTAAATGGAATTCTCTTACTTGCATAACCCCGACAGCATTGGTTTTGAGTCATCATTCCATGTCTGCTTTTATGATTATACGTAATTGCAAGACTAAGACGTTTGGTTGGTTTAACGTCTGCTGGTGGTAGGATGCCACTTTTCTTGGGAGCTGGTGAATAGTTCGGCTTGTACTTTCTTACTTAGCCTTATGGGTAGCCGACAGGCAAGCAAAGCAATTTTTAAAGCGCACGCCACGAAGCACATACGTTCCAGCACTCTTTTAACCTGAACCGAGTGGCACGATATTGCCTTGAGGTTACCTGCTTTGCTAGTCCTTGCTTCCTTACCAACTAACGCCCCTTGCCGGAATGAGCTGTCAGCCAAAGCGCCGAATGAACGTAGTAGCTAGTCAGTATCAGTCCTGTTACTTACTCTGCTTTCACTTTTTCATGGCCTCGATCAGTAAACGCAATGCATCTATTTGGGCCTGTGGCCTGGCTTTTCTCTTAGGCAGTTGCGACGCACCGGGCGAGAAACGGGCCGCGAATAAGGCCACTACTACTGCCAAAACCGAAGAAGCGACCAGCAAAACCACTGGTCTGCGCCAGTTGAACGTGTTCGTGGACATATCAGGCGGCATGCAGGGATTTGTGCGGGCTAACCGGCCCGGTGAGCTAGGTAGTGAGTTTCAGCGTACGGTTACGGCCCTGCTGTCGGATGTGCAGGGCCGGACAACACAAGGCACAACGGCAGGCTACTACTTCGTGAAAGAAGCGCCCGTGCTACAGCCGACATCCTACACCGAGCTAAGCCAGACCATCAGCCGGGGCATCGAGAATCCGGCGGCGGGCACCGAAATGCCTGACATGCTACGCGAGGTACTCAAGCTACAGACGCAGAAGCCAGGCACGGTCAGCATTATCGTTTCCGACTTCATCTACGGCCCGAAAGACCCCACCCAAACCTGGCGCGTGCGGACCGATGTGAAGGATGCCCTTACTACCGCTAATCCGGCAGAACTGGCGGTGTCGGTGTTTGCCAATACGTCGGAGTTTCGGGGCAATTTCTACCCGGGCAACCGCACCAAGCGGCAGACGCTGGCCGGGACCAAGCTACCCTATTACGTGTGGGTGCTCGGACCGGCACCACTGGTAGCGCAGGTGAATCAGCAGTTGATGGGACGGTTGAACCAGCAGCCGCAGGTACACTTCAACGCGAAGTACGCCACTCCTACGTATGGCGTCGTGACGGGCTACCAAGCCAAGGGCGAATGGTACGCGGAACCCGGCCCGCAAGGCGGAAAAGCTTCGGGCGTAGCCTTCACCTCCTTATCGGGGAAAGAGCCCGCGCAGTTTGTGGTCGGGTTTGATTTGAAACACCTGCCGCTGGCAACTCAAAAAAGCTTTTCCGGGTCGCAATTGCAACTGGAGCCTGGTAATACGGATGCTAAGCTGGTGAAAACTTGGGCGGCAACCGGTGGTCCGCCCGCACCGGCGGCGGGCCGGGCGTATACGCATTTCACGCAAATCAGCGTTTCGAAGCTCCCTTCCACGGCCTCGCGCCAGAAGCCGCAAACGCTTCGGCTGGCACTGCCGCCTACGGCCCCCACTTGGGCGGCTACGTACTCCACCTCCAATGACAGCAACATTGCTAGTCAAGGCCCCAAGACTTTTCTGCTGACCGAAGTACTGGCGGGCGTGGCCGAAAGCTTCGGCGGCCAATCAGCTACCGGCCCCACGGTTTTTGACGTGCCCGTAGCTTTGCGCCGCGACTAGCAAACGATCATCCCCTACTCTCTTTACCGCCTCTTTCTTCTCCAACTCTATGCTCCAATCGTTTTTCACTGCGCTCTACCAAGCCTTACTCGGCAATCCGGACCCATCAAGCCTTATTCCGGTCTACCGGCAGAGCATTTTTCCGGGGGTGGGCTTGACCACCTTTTTTGTGGCGTTGGGCATGGCGCTACTTTTTTATGTGGTTCTGAACCGCGTGGTTACTACGTCCTTTTTCAAAACGCAGCATTGGGCTATTATGCTTCTGCTCACGGCGGTGCTCGGCGCCATCGTGGCCTGGCGGCAGGCTGCCGCCGCTGTGGAAGCGCAACTAACCGAAACAGGCGAAGAGCTAAGCGTAGCACAACTTTCCACGCTGGAGCGCTACCTGTGGGGCTTTACCGCCACGAATACGCTGGTAGCCATTCTGTTTTTTGTGCTTTGTTCTTTCGCAGTGAAAAGCCTTTCGGTAAGCGCCCGCACTACGCCGGTACGCTGGCCTAACTAGAACGTACTGCTGAGCTTGTCGCAGTATCTCGCGTGCTGCTGTTGTGAGACTAACTCAACAGCTCGAGCGGAATGCTTCGACATCCTCAGCACCATGTTCCACTGTATATTTTAAATCTGGCAGCAAAACGGCGCCTAGTGCCGCATTCCGCCACCTCTTTTTACACATGGCAACGCTTTATATTTTCGGCATCGGCGGCACGGGCTCCCGGGTCATTCGTTCACTCACCATGCTGCTGGCCGCGGGGGTGGAACTCCAGAATTGCAGTCGGGTCGTCCCTATCATCATCGACCCCGATGCGCTGAATGGCGACAAGCAGCGCACCATTGAACTGCTGAAAACCTACCAACGGCTGCGCCAGCAGCTACGGCCTGCGCCGGAAGCCGGGCAGTTTTTCCATACCGAAATTGCCACGTTGGCTTCGATGGCGGCTTCGGGCCAGGAGCGCGACCCGCGGGTGAAGGAAACCTTCGAGTACAACTTCAGCGGCATGGATGAGTCGTTGCGCGACTACCTGCACTACAACTCGCTGCCGGTTGAAACCAAGCACCTTGTTGATTTGCTGTTCGACCCCAAGAGCCTGAACGAGCCGCTGACGGTTGGCTTCAAAGGCAGCCCGAACGTGGGCAGCGTGGTGCTGAACCAGTTGATGAATTCGCCGGAAATCGAGTTTTTCGCCAATGGTTTTGGGCCAGACGACCGGGTGTTTTTCATCTCCTCGATTTTCGGGGGTACAGGGGCGGCGGGCTTTCCCTTGCTGCTCAAAAACCTGCGCAACCCCAAGGGCAACCTGGCCAAGAAGCACCTGCTAAACACGGCCCCCATGGGCGCGCTAACGGTGCTGCCGTACTTCGACCTGAAAAGCGACGAAACCAGCTCGATAGATTCCAACACCTTCATCACCAAAACCAAGGCCGCCCTGGCCTACTACCAGCGCAACCTGCCCGACCTGAACTCGCTCTACTACGTGGGCGACCAAGCGCAGAAGCAGCAGGAAAACCGCGAAGGCGGCAACCAGCAGCGCAACGATGCCCACTTTGTGGAATTGGTAGGCGCACTGTCGGTGCTGGACTTCATGCGCCAGTCAGCCGCGGTGCTGCAAAACGATACCCATTTCTACGAGTACGGGTTGGAGCGCGACGACAAAGAAGTGCGTTTCGAGAGCTTCGACCCCAACCAGACCCGGCCGTTGCTCGGCCCGGCTCTCACCCGGTTTCAGTTCTTCGCCACGTGGCTGGAGCACCACTTCCCCGAAACCGACGACGCGGTGTACGCCAAGAACATCAACCTGAAGAGTGCCTGGCAAACCGCTCCCTTCTTCCGCGACCTGCGCCGTTTCCTCTTCGACTACAACTCCCCGGAAGGCCAGCCCATCAGCTTTAAATCCTGGCTGCGCGAACTGCGCGACAACGCCCGCCACTTCGTACCCTTCCGCCTCGATGAGCCCGATTTCGACAAGATTGTGTTGGGTCAGGAAGTGAAAAAAGGCTTCTTCAACTCCGATGCCATCAGCCGCAGCTACGTGCGCGAACGGCTCGACAAGCAACTGCGCAAAGTGACCGAAGCCGAAGCACCCGGCGAGTTCGTGCGGGCTTTCAGCGAGGTAATGGAGGACGTAGTAGACGCGAAAGTACCAGGGTTTTAATCACTGATTCTCTATGAACGTCATGCTGAGCGGAGCCGGAGGCGAAGCATCTCGCGTGCTGCAACAGGATTAGTAGTCTTGGATCAGCACGCAAGATGCTTCGCCAAGCAAACGCCAGATAGAGCATGACGGACGGTTTT
Organism: uncultured Hymenobacter sp.; assembly: GCF_964242765.1. Classification (NCBI taxonomy): domain Bacteria; kingdom Pseudomonadati; phylum Bacteroidota; class Cytophagia; order Cytophagales; family Hymenobacteraceae; genus Hymenobacter; species uncultured Hymenobacter sp. The sequence continues at coordinate 17,487 of NZ_CAXTBM010000055.1, read as the reverse complement.
AGTTGAACAGCTATCAAACAGTAGAAACGAAACGCACTACATGAGTAATATCTTACAGCTGCTCGAGCGCGGCAATGCTAACCTGCGCGGCTGGCAGGAATCCAACCAATTGACGGCTCTGGAAGCCGAACGAATGCTGGACCCCGCCGGCGGTAATTCCCGCCGCACGGCCACCGCCATTCCGACGCCTTTTGGCCGGCTGCACCTGCTGGAAACTGCATTTAAATTCGTGAAGCAACAGCCGCAAGGCCACTCGCTGTACCACCAGCAGGTGTCGCAGTGTTGGGACTTGCTGGAGCTGCTCTTCTACAGCAAGCCCACCGATGAGTACCAACTACGCTTCGTGGCGTGGCACAAGCAGGAGCAGTTGCAACAGTTGCAAAGCAGCTCCGATTCCCGCGTGAAGCTGCTCGGCGACACGCTGGCGCTATATCTGGCCGACGAGCATTTCCGTGAGGTAGACGCGCTGTACCTGATTTTTGCGGACCGACAAGATGCCAGTGGCCGCCGCACCACGCAGTTGCTCGGGGGTACTTCGCCCTTCACGCTGGTATTTGTGCACCCGGAAGTACGGCCGCTAAACACGCAGCGCAAAGGCGGCAGCGGCTTCTATTTCGACAACGAAGTGGTGCCTTTAACTGCCCGAAAAGCCGACTTTCAGACCTATATTTTCGGTCTGTTTGAAGTGGAAAAAACCCTGCGCGGCAAAGACTTTGCGGGCAGCGTGTACGACTTTCTGACGGCGCTGGACCGGAGCCGCATGAACGAGCTAGCCGAGCAAAACCAAACCGCTTCTTCCTTCAACCAGCCTTACGAGCCGTTGCGCGATGCGCAGGGCAACGCCGTTCAGATTCGGGGCGTAGAACTGCGGCATCTGGCTGAGGCACAGCAACCAACTAGTAGCGACTGGTTTGTAGCTGCTACCGTGCCACAACTTGGCAAAACGCCACTGGCGCTGCTACCGGGGCTAGATTTGCGCCGCGGCAACTACTTTGGCGGCACGCCCGGTACCGATTCCACCGTCATCAAATGGAGTTACGACGAAGAGCTAGACAAGCGCCGACTGGAAGGCTTGGGCGTGCAGTACCCCTTCTTGACGGTGAATGACCTGCTAGAAGATATGCTGGTGGAAGTTCCTTTCGCAGTGAACACCGAGCGGTTCCACTTCGGCACGGTGCTGCCAGAACCAGGCACGCGCCTGGAAGACCGGCCGTTCCGGTTCCTGCTGCCGCTGAAACGCCGCTACTTCGACTACTTCCGCCCCGAAGACCTGGACCGTTACCTGCGCCTCACCGTTTTCGACAACCACGTGCTGGTGCAGCTCGCCATACCCGTCACGAGTGGGCGCGAGGTGATGTACGAGCGGCGCTATTACTACCGACCCGGTCCCGGCTCCAGCGCCGACCAAACGGTGGCAGCCGTACCGAGCGACAACGCCAAGACGCCGTACAACGGCGGCCGGGTAAGTGCCCGCGTGAACGTGGGCGTATTCCCGTTCTATAAGTTTCCGAATGCAACTCAAGCGGGCGGCAACAGCCATTATTACGTGCAGCTAGCCGATCAAAACGAGGGCGCCGACTTGGCACGCTTGCGCTTCTATACGGGTCAGCAGGCCTTGGCACCGGCTGGTGCGGGCAACATGCGTGGCGTGCGCACGCACCAGCGCATGGGCCGCAACGCCCGTGGGCCAGCCAGCACGTATTATGAGGTGGTAGGCACACACTTCGATTTCATGGAAGTGGAAACGCCGGCGGCTGACTTTACGCGGCCGGGCCGGGCGGTGAGTGGTCTGCTAGTGCCACGCTGGCAGACGGCCGTAGGCGGTTCGCAGCGGTTCACGTTTGCTGTGGACTTCGGCACCACCAACACGCACGTAGCCTTCGCGACGGCTGAGCGCCCCGAGCCGCAGCCGTTCAGTATCACCAAGGAAAAGGAGCTACAGGTTATTACGCTCAACAAGCCCTTGGCTTCTGCCGATTACCAGCTCCCTATTCGCTACGGGGTGGGCAGTTTGGGCACCTTGCCCCTGGCCGACACTGTGCGCAACCGCGAGTTCGTGCCCGCCTTCATTGGTACCGATGGTGCCGATGTGGCCTTCCCAATTCGGACGGCCACGTGTGAGTCGCCGGCTTTTGTGGGCGAAGGCGACCCGATGCTGTTTGGCAGCATCAACATTGGCTTCCACCTCAGCCGCGACGGGTCGTTGTACAATCATCCCGAGGACGGGCGTTATCAAACCAACCTGAAGTGGGATACCGAGGGTGCGCACCGCGCCGCTGGGGTACAGCGTATTCGCGCTTACGTACGGGAATTGCTGCTGCTCATCAAGCACAAAGTAGCCCTCAATGAAGGCGACGTGAGCCAGACCCAAGTGGTATGGTCGCGGCCGCTGAGCATGAAGAAAAGTGGGATTCGGGATTTCGAGGAAATCTGGCAGGAAGAGTTTTCACGCATCTTCGGACAGGAAGCCGGTACCCGATTGGCGCACATCAGCGAATCGTGGGCGCCGTACCTGTACCTGACCGACCCGCGTACCGATGGCGGCATTGTGCCGACCGGCGATGAAAATGTGGTCAACATCGACATTGGTGGTGGTACTACCGACGTGCTCTTGTTGCGCGGCCGTCATCCGGAAGCCACTCTCTCGTTCCGCTTTGCCGGCGACGTGCTGTGGGGCGACGGAGCCGGCGGCGGGTCGCGGCAGCAAAACGGCTTGCTTTACTACTATGTAAGCCGCACGGCCAACAAGCCCATCAGCCAGGAAGCGTGGGCCGCGCGCGAAGTGGTAAAGGCGGCGCTAGAAAGCAAAGCCGGTTCCGCCGACGTGGTCAGCTTGTTGTTTGGGTTCGACAAGCAGCTGGAATTCTCGAAGGAATTGCGCGGCGCCAAGCACTTGCGCGTGGTGCTGTTCCTGCATTTTGCTGCCGTGGTGTACCACGTGGGCCAGGTGTGCAAGGCCCGCGGGCTGGATGTGCCACGCCACTTGTGCTTCAGCGGCAAAGGCAGTACCTACCTGCGCATGCTGGATTTGAATTCCAACCTGTCGGCGCTGACGGAGCTGGCGAAACTGGTGCTGCAATTTGCCTCCGGCCAAACCGCCCCGCGCGACTTCCGCCTCACGTTGGTAGGTCAGCCCAAAGAGGCTACGGCCAACGGAGCTGTGCTCTGGAAGATGAAGGACGGTAACCACCTCAACGACCCCAAGGAGTTCGTGCTGTCCGGCACGCAGCCCGCCGACGTCGAGCCCTTTGCCGCGCCGGCCCCAACATCTGTGCTGACCTTGGGCGAAGCCACGGCCCTTCGCGAAGACGTGCTGGCCAACGCCCGCCGTTTGGTCCGTTTCCTTACCCACGACTCGCAGGAAGTCCGCGACCTGCTCGACGATTTGAACGTGGAAATGAACTCGGATTTCGTGTACAGCTTCTTGGATGGTCAACTCAAAGACAGCTTGAATGCAGGCTTGAATTCCTTGCTCAACAACGGCGCCAAGCCAGACGACCGGCTGCCTGAAACGCTGTTCTTCTTCCCCTTCCGCGACGCCCTGTTCCAGTTAGGTCGCGAGCTATTCAAACGGCATTATGCAACGCAACCGCAGTAAGGTTTCGGTCGCTAGGCAGTGGCTATTTGTGGCAGCGGCAGGTGCTTGTCTGCTAAGCAGACCGACTGTGCTAGGGCAGAACGGCAGCAACGCACCGGGAACCACTTCGGTGGTTCCCGCCAACGCCCGCGCCCAAATGTGGGCCGCCACCGCCCAGTTCGTTTACACCGATGATCCGGTTCTTAAGCCGATTCAGGCGGAGCTGCTGCGCACGATTCAGGACAAAAGTATTTCCACTTTCAACCAGGGGGTAGATGCCGCCGTGGTCTTGGAAAAGCAGAAGCTACGCGGGCAGCAGCGGGTGCTAAAGTTTCGGGGCGTCGTTTCCAGCATTCAAGACAAAGTTGCCCCGAGTGACTACGGTGGGTTGGCGCAAGCCATTGTGGCAGAGCTACAAAAGAACCCAGACCGCATGGCCGACTTAGAGCGCGCAAGTAGCCTAAAGGCACTGGAGTCGCAATTGAACCGGCTGGCTACGGGCACTGCGGCAACGGCCGCCGAAGCCGCCAGCACGGCTCCGACTCTCGCCGACGTCACGGATGTGGCGGCCACTCCGGTTCAGGATTCCGGGGCCGGTGCCTACGAGGTGCCGGAAGAACAGCAACAGCCCGAAGCGCAAACTGATATTCCCACTTCAACCCCTGCCCCTGCTATGCCCGCTCCCGCTACTCCCCCACTTCTTTGGGCTGCCTTGTTGATGTCGGGCCTGAGCTTACTAGGCGTATTGTATTTGCTGCTCAAGGTCAACAAGCTGGCAGCGGCGGTTCGGCAACGGTCCTGGTCGGGCGCTGGTCTGCGTGACAGCCAACGCCAGGAAGTGTATGACATTGTGCGTGATGAACTGAAACGTCAACCGCTAGCGCCGACTACCACTTCACTTCCCAAGCCCAAGCAGGCTCCCAAGCCGCCTATCCGGCAAGTACAGCCCCAGGCGCCGCCTGTCCCCGTAGCTTCCCCACAGCCCATAGCCCACGCCGCTCCGGAGCCAGAACAAACCGACCACTTGTTTGCTGTTGAAGCCCCGGCCGCTCCGGCTCCAGTAGAACCAGCGGCCCCGCGCGTGCATGTCATCTATGCCAATCAGCAGCCTATCAATGGGGCCTTCCTGCGGGACAACTTGGCCGATGCACCAGCGTCGTACACCATTTTCGAAATCATGGTGGATGAGCGCACGCCCGACCAAGGCACGTTTATAGTGATGCGCAACGAGAGTGGCCACGGCGGCTACATCGGCAGCCACATGAGCATCTTGGAGCCAGCCTGCACCTACAATTACCCTACCGGCCCCGTCTCGCGCATCATCACCGAAACGCCCGGCACCGTGCAGCGCACCCCGTCTGGCGATTGGCGTATCAACCAAAAAGCCCGGATTTATTTCGCGTAAATAATCGTTTTGGCGGGGCCTCACCCCCCGGCCCCTCTCCGAAAGGAGAGGGGAGCCTCCGAAACGGCTACCAGAATATAATCAGTTCTGAAAGTAACACATTAACAGACCTTCGATAACCTGCGCGTCTCGGATTCACAAACTTCCCGAAAAGTTATTTGTAGCCGTCCCGGAGGCGCGAGCCGACGGAGCGGCGCTACTTCGTCAGGCTCCCCCTCTCCTTTTCGGAGAGGGGGCCGGGGGGGTGAGGCCCCGCCAAAACGATTACTCTCTCATGTTATACTTCCAAATTCAATGATAATTGCCCTGCTGGAACTGCTGGTTGTTGTAGGCATTCTGACGGTGCAGATTCGGGCTTTCCGTCGTAGCCAGTTGGATATCAAACGGCTAGCTACGCTGTTTCCGACGGCCGATCAGCTACGGTTGCGCCGGGTGGAAGATGCCACCACCGGCCAGCAAGTAGATACGCTGGAGTCTCCTGCCGCCTCGCCCGACTTTAAGGGCGTGCTAGTCGATACCAATTCCTATCTACTCAAAAACAAAGGCACCGCCAGCTTCGATATTCTGCACAACATTGCCGAGCGCCGTGCCGAGGTGCTGGACGGTGAAGTGCAGCAGGGCACTTCCACGCCGCTCTACACCGGCCTGATGGGCACCTTTCTCGGGGCTATTCTCGGGTTAGGGAGCCTGTTGCTGAGTGGGGGCAAGTTTGACGAGGCTGCTATTCAGTCGTTTTTGCAGGGCGTGGCTATTGCTATGGTTGGTAGCTTGTTGGGGCTGTTTTTCACGCAGTGGGCCGGGGCGCTTTACCGCGCCGCGCACCGCCAAGCCGAGGAACGCCAAAATGATTACTACACCTTCCTGCAAGTGGAGCTGCTGCCCATTCTGCACTCCGATATGGCTAGCAGCCTAAGCAACCTGAAGTCGGTGCTCGACAGCTTCAACAAGGAATTTGTGGATAAGATCTACGAGTTCGGTCCGATTATCAACGCGCTTAACAAGAATATCAGCACGCAGAAGGATTTTCTGGAGGAGCTCCAAAAAGTGGGCTACACCCAAATGGCAGATGCTAGTATTCGGGTGTTTGATAAGGTGGCGCAAAGCGCCCACCACTTCGAGAATTTTCTGGTGTATCAGGAGAAGTTGAACGCCACAATGGAAGCTGGCAACTCGGTGGCCGACCGGGTATCAGGCTTACTTAATCGGCTCACTAATCTGGAAAAAGGCTTGAATGCCGTGCCGGAACTCGTTACGCAGCATGATGGCACGGTGCGGGCGCAGCTTCAGTTTTTCCAGCAGAACCAAGCAGAAATGGCCCGTATGGCGGGTCAGACGCAGCAGTTCTTCGATGAGCAGTATCATCAATTAGCCGATGTGATGCGCCGCCGCATGGGTCATTTTCAGAAGGAAGCCGACGAAGCTGCCAACCTGTGGCAGGACCACTTCAAGACGCTGAACCGCGACAATATCTACGAGAAGATTGTGCGCTACATGGAGCCCTTTAAAAACCTGCACCACCAGCAGGCGCAGCTCAACGCGCAGCAAGACCTGCTTAGTCAATCCATCAACCGCACTCACGACCGGCTGATGCAGAAAATGGCCGACGATGCCGCCATCAACACGCAGCTTCTCCAGCAGATGAGTACGCTCAACACGCTGCTGGAAAAAGCTACCGCCAAAGGACCTGTCGGCCGCATGGTGGAGAAAGTATTCGGGGCCCCAACGCCATCCAAGCCCAAAGCCCGATGAAGACTACCGGCCGCAACAACTTTTTCTGGCCCAGCTACGTGGACCTGATGACGGCGCTGTTCTTGGTGATGCTAGTTTTGTTCGTGCTCAGCTACAAACGGTTTCAGGATCAGCAAAACAACAACGAGAAGCTGATTGCCGAGCTACGGGTGCAAGTGCAGGAAAAGCGCAAGCTCGACGAAATAAAAGCTGCCCTCCAACGCCTGGAAAGCAACTATTTCACTTATAACCAGCGCTACAAGCGCTACGAGCTGAACTTCCCCGTCACGTTTGCGCCCAAGAGCGACGCCCTGCCCGACGTGGCCCGCACACCTCTCACCCAAGCCGGCCGCTTCCTGCAACGTCAGATGCAGACCCTCAACAACGCCGACAACGTGCAGTACCTCATCGTGGTGGAGGGCCGCGCCGCCAAGGACTTACGCTACCCCGACGACGACCCGCGCAACCTCGACGGCCCGGCCGTTCGCCAGCTTAGCTACAACCGCGCGCTAGCTGTAATTCGACTATGGGAGCAAGCCGGCATCCGGTTTCCTGCCAACCTAGAGGTGGTGGCCGCCGGTAGCGGGTTCCGCGGCACCGGCCGCTACACAGGCGCCGAGGAAGGCAAAAACAAGCGCTTTATTATCCAAATTCAGCCGAAAATTGGCTCTCTAGGCAAATAGAATTACATACCGGAGCGTCGTGCTGTGCTTGCCATAGTACAACGCTTCTTTCTACTGATTTTCAATTATATCCTATTCTGGAGTAGGCGGAGGGGCAACGGCGTCAGAAAGGGTATTCTCTAAGAGGCGCTCCTGTTTCTGGTAAGTGATTTTGTAGTCAGGATTGAGGCGCAGGCGCATTTGGGCGCGGATGTACTGGTTTTTCTGGAGCGACTGACGAAAGCCGCGCCCTCGTTCAATGTAGGTAACGACGCGAGAACCATCATTGGCAGGCGGACTTACCCGAAGGGAGCCGGGCTCCACTTGAAACTGGGCGTCTTTCAATTCGGCAAACCGGTTCTGTTCCAGCCAAGCGCTAATGGCGGTAGGCGTAGTGTTCCGCAGAATAACAAACAGTTCGACCTGCGGAGCAAAGTATTGGTCGGCACTAAAAGGGGCAGCCTGGATGTCGGCGTAGTAGGCGGCCAGCACGTCGCGCACTCTGCTAGTGGCTTCGTTGGCACTTTCGGCAGGTGCCGTTTCAGTGGCCGCAGGTACGCTAGCGGCCTGGGCTGCTTTCGTTCCCTCGGCAGTACTGCCAGTTCCTGCCGCAACTGAATCGGGGGCGGCGGTGGGCGGAATAATTGGTGCTACACGTACGGTTTCGGGCGCAGCGGCGGCGGGCAAATCCAACTGCTCTGCCTGTGGGCCAGTCTCGGGCGCCACTGATACGGTGTCGGCGGCGGTTTGGCTGATGCTGGTTAGGTGCTCACTCGACCTCGACTGACCTGCAACCAGATACCAAATGAGTGCCAACAGCAGCAAAGCCCCACCAACAGCCAGTATCTTACCGAGTGGGCTCTTGGCAGGCTCCGCTTCCTCGTCATTGTCATCGAGGGATTCTGCTGCTCGCTGCCGTGGCTGTGGAGCCGCGGGGGTTGGCGGTATGGGAGGTGCCGTCGAGCGTATAGGCTCTACCGGAACCGTCGTTTGGGTTCTTGGCGGAAAGAAATCGGGCGGCGCGGCCGCGGGGGGTGGCGTCGAGGAAGCAGGTGGATAAAATTGCGGCGCTTCTCTTGGCGGCGGTGGCGTAGTAGGCCGGGGCGGGAAGAATTCAGGCGCAGCCGTTGGCGGAACTGGAGTGGGCGGCGTAGGCGGTGTATAAGGTGCTGCTTGAGGGGACGGCTTCTCTTCGCGCACCGGAGCAGCCGGTAGTGGCGGCGAGCTTGGTGTTTGCGGCTGCTTAAAAAAATCGAGCAGGGGCGGCAATTCTTCCACCGAGCTAGAGGCCGGACTCGGTGTAACCGGCGGTGTTGCTGCTGGTTCGGAGCGTACAGGTTCGGTTGACAAACCCGTCGTTGCTGGTGCAGTAAAGGTTGGGTTAAGTGGAACCGTCGGCGGGGCCGACGGCGGAACTGCTGGTGCGGCCAGTTGGTCGGCCAGCAACCGGGCCTTCAGCGTCTCGAATTCCTGCGGCGTATTGGTGCCCGCATCAAGC
>NZ_CAXTBM010000055.1:0-8607 GCF_964242765.1 uncultured Hymenobacter sp. | reverse complement strand
CTCCCGAAGCTGGCGAAGCGTATCGAGGGGTGAAGAACCTTTTTCCATGTAAGCAGAGCGTGTAACGAAGGTGGGAATACCCAAGCCTTAAACGGTAGTGGGCGAGTGGCGTTTTCGGTAACCAGCAAGAGCCGAAGCGTAGGCGGCAACCGGCCCGAAATTATTTTCGGTCGAGGGTGGAGAGTCGGTCTTTCCGCCGCTGAAGCTTGGCCTTGCGTAGCTCCAACTGCTGGGCGTTCACGACAAGTTGAACGGAATCCTGACTGGCTTTGACCTTATTTTCGATGTTCTGCTTTTTCAACGACTCAATCTTTTCTAGGTTGCTCTCCGTGTTTTTAGCTAAGCTCGCCCGTTCTTTTTCCAGTCGTTCTTTTTCTTTTTCAGTTTCCCGCAACTCCTTTTCCGCCGCCTCAATTTGCTCCCGATACGCCTTGAGGCGGGCCGCTACGGCAAAGCTCTGAGCCATAGTACGCATGGCAGCAAATTCGGTCGGTGTACTCTCCGGGCTAAAGAACGATTTGGCGTCATAGCCTCCAAATACGGCCAGTTCCGTTACGCTGTCTGAAGGCGCCGTTACCAGGGCATAAAGGTCAATAAGCTTGCCCGACACGCTGGAGGCGGGCACTTGCTTGGCCGCTAGCACGTCGCGCTTGCCCACGCCGAAGGTGCCGTTGCCCTTGGGCTTGATGTTGTAGGTGTCTTTCAACCACGACTGCCAGAAATTGCGCGTCCACTCGGGGGTGCCGTCTACCAGCACCTTCGCAGCAGCCCGCTCACTCTTCTCGTAGTTGACGCTGTTGTCGCGCACCTCATACAACTGCGCGCTAACGGAACGACTTGCTAGCACGCACACAAGCAGGCCAAATAGGAAGGCAACTAAGTTTTTCATGGGAATGAAAATCGATGGAAACTGAAAAAGCAGCTTGCAAAAAGCAGCTACTTGGTGGCGCTAATAGATGTCGTGGCGCTCGAAGGTGGCTTGTAGATCTTGGTGCATATGCTGAAACCGATTGATAACGGCCTGCATAAATTCTTCGTCGAGCAGGGCGCGTACGTCTTCGTCGCTGGTTACGTCCATTTCGCTCACCTTATAAGTTTGTTCGAGCGGACCTCTTTCGAGCTTGATAAGGTACTTCCCATTCCAAGAGAAAAGCGTGATTTTAACCTCTGGGTGCGGAATATCGGCAAGCTGGCGCATGGCAGAAACAGGAAATGACAATGAATGCCCGAAGATAGGCACGGCCGCCCGACCAATGGGCAAAGCTCGACATAACACCCGACTTCGAGCGTCGTACCAGTACGGAATAAACAGTTCCTTATTGTTTCACTTTCAACACCTTGCAACATGGCACAAGGAGACAAGTCGGCCTATACCGACAAGCAAAAGCGTAAAGCCGAGCACATTGAGGAAAGCTACGAGAAACGCGGCATACCTGAGGAAGAGGCCGAAGCCCGCGCCTGGGCAACCGTTAACAAACAGGACGGGGGTGGCAAAAAGAGCGGTTCTGGCCGCAAAAAGCCCGCTAGCCGTAGCAAAGCCGCGGACGAAGACTAAGAAAGCTGCTGAATGATGTGAAGCCCTGCTTCGCGGCCCACGGAACTATCCTGCTTGCAGTAGTTTCATAGCCCGCGGAGCAGGGCTTTAGGTTGCATGAAACTGCTGCTGAGCGTACAGTGGAAACCGTTGCGCCAGCCAAGCCACCAACTGGAAAACGCGCCAACGAAAATCAGGCATGAGCGCAAGCTAGCCAGTGAAATGGCGAATTTGCTGTTTGCATTGTAGGCCTTGCACAAACAAAACGCAAGCTCACCGCTTCCTTATTTCAACTTCTTCTGCGCGACCAGCTTCACTAGCCGCATCTGTTGCAAACCGAAATCTCCCACGCCCACTTTCTCTTCGTAGCGCAGGACGGTGAAGCCAGCGGCGGTGTATAGCTTTTTTAGCTCGTCGGTATCGAAGACTACGTTTTCCCCGATTTTGCGCAGCTTGGTCGCGTCGCGGTGGAAGCCTTCGATAACCACCAGCCCGCCCGGTTTCAAACTCTGGTACACCTTATCGACGTGGTGGCGGCCCCCGGCGTAGATGAAGGCCACCAAGTCCCACCGACTGGTTCCGAAGTCGAACTCGGCGTCGTCTTGCACGAAGGTGGTGATGCGCAGATTAGCTTTGCGGGCGTTGTCCTGCGCCAAGTTCACGGCCTCATCGGCTATATCAACGCCGTAGGCATCCCACCCCTGGCGGGCCAGAAACAGCGTGTTGCGGCCTTGGCCCATACCCACATCCAGAGCCTTGCCGGGCGTACGGCCTTGGATAGTTTCGGCGAGTAGCTTGTTGGGATTGGCATTGAATGCCACGCGAGTTTCCTTGCCAGTCAGCACGGCATTCCACTTTTGCCGCTCCAGTTCCTTCGCTTCTTTTGGGGTCGGAACCTTCTGCTGCGCAAAACTCATACTCGTTGTCAACGCCAACAGCAGTGAAGCGGAATATAAAGATTTCATAAAGTCGAATCGCCTAGAAATTACTAGAGCAATGTAAGCTTATTTAGACGGCTTTTGTGCCACCAGCTTTACCAAATGCCCTATTTTGCCTGGCACTCTGTAGTGTTGGAGGGCCTGCTTACCTTGGGCGCTTATCGCCCTTTTCTGGTCTATCGACTGCCATGAGAAATTCCCTCCTGACTGCGCGGGCTTTATTACCCTAGCGGCGGCAGCCCAGCAACATGGGCACACCCCCGAACTACTATGGAAGCTCGGGCGCCTCAGCGAAATGCAAGTGTCGCCGGACCGCAAAACCGTCGCTTATACCGTCACCCGTTAGGTCGTTTCCGGAACGCTGATCTCAGCAGATATCTAGCTTGTAAATGCCCCTGCTGATGATGAATAAAATGACTGTCTGTCAATGAATTAATTTTAATGTAAGTGTCTTTTTAGGGCTAAAAACGCAAGAAATGAGGATGAACATTAAAAATTCTAAGTGCTAGCACTGAAAATATTACTTTGCGATAATAATATTGTATTATGTTTCCCATACGTGTCTTATCAATAATATAAAACGCTTGTGCTCTCGCGCTTATTAGGTTTTTGGCTACTCGCGAACTGGTTTTTGGGGAGCGTACCTGCTAAGGCAGGTTCAGTACCGCCCCACGCCCTAGCAGATACGCTTTACCTGAAAGAATCGAACGGCGCACACCTATCCGAAACCTATCGATACTACACCGAGCCTTTTCGTGCTCCGGCCCATGCGCAGCACGCCGATTCGCTGTGGCAAGCCGGCAAGTTCCAGGCGGGCCCCTGGCACCGCACGCTCAACCTCGGCTTTGTGCACCGTCGGCTGTGGCTGCGGCTGGTCGTGAAGAATACATTGCTTGAGAGCAGGCGCTTTCTGTGGAGCGTTTACAACTACACCGATAGTGCGGTCCTCTATTGTCGGCGACAGGGCGAAGTTGAATTCAAACAAATAGCCGCCGCTAGCTCCCGCGTACCGGCCGCCGAACGGGTGTTTCCGGCGCGAGGCTTGTGCTTGCCTTTTGAACTGGCAGGTGGCGAGGCCGCCGAACTATACCTGCGCATCGACCACCACGCTGGGGCACTGTACCTGCCCACCGACGTAACGACCACCGAAGATTTTCTGGCTTGGGAAGTGAACTACGTTTTCCATAAGCGCTGGATTTGGCTGGTGGGCTTCTACCTCAGCAGTGCGCTTTTCAACCTCGTGCTGTTCGCTTTTCTGCGCGACCGGATTCATATTTGGTATGTTCTGTACGTGGTATGCACCACCGTTTTCCTGCTCATGGAAGACGGCTTGGATGCCCTCTTGCTGCCTACCGGCCCGTATCAACTGCTCTGGAATATTGGGCAATTCAACTTCATGCTACTGGCGGCGGCGTGCGGCGTGCGTATCATGCAGTTGTTTCTGCGGCTGCGGGCCGGTTGGCCCCGGCTGCACCAAGCCGGCAACGTGTTGGCGGTACTGGCCCTGGTTTTTGTGGTTGCTTACTCGCTGCTGTACCCGGCGGCAGTCCGCAGCCACGGCGTTGGCCTTCTCGTGCTCAACGGCGGGCGCGAACTGCTGTTGGCGGCCATTTTCACCTACGGATGGGTGGTGTTGCTGGCGGCATTGCTCACTAAGCGCCGGCGCCGGCTGGCCGCTTACTATGGCCTCACGTATTTCTTTTTCTTCACGGGATTCATCTTGTTTTGGTTCAACCACATCGGCCTTACCAATCTGCACCTGATGCAACCCAACGCGCTGGCTTGGGGCTTATTTTTCGAGTTGCTGGTGCTGAGCGCGCTGCTCACCGGACGGTTCCAGCACACGCTTCGTCAGAACGCGCAGCTGCGCATCAAGCAGTTGCGGCAGCGCAATGTGCAAAGCGCCCGGCTTATTGCGGCCCAGGAAGAAGAGCGGGAGCGGCTGGCCCGCGAACTGCACGATGCCCTCGGGCCCAACCTAGCCGCCCTGCACCTGGCTTGGCAGGGCCGGGCCGTGCAGCAAGCCATTGCGAGTTCGCCGGAAGCTGCCGCCGCGGGCCGGCACACCGAACTGCTGCTGCGTCATCTGCGCGACGAGGTGCGGACTTTCAGCCACGCGGTGCTACCCGCCGAGCCAGGAATAGGTGGGCTGGCGGAGTCGGTGGGGGCGCTGGCGGAACTACTCAACATCTACGGCACTCCTACCGTGCGCACTTTCTGCGACGAAGGCCTCGACCAGCTTCCGCAGCCTCTGCAAACGGCAGCTTATCGTATTGCCGCTGAATTGCTTAACAATGCGGTGCGCCACGCTAGCGCCACCCAGGTGCAGGTACAATTGCTGCGACTCCCTACCACGCTGGAAATAATGGTGGAGGACAACGGCGGCGGCTTCAAACCGAAATCTACGGGGGCTGGTATCGGGCTGCGCGGCGTGTATGCCCGAACCGAGTATCTGCGGGGTGAAGTACATATTGATAGCACCGAGAAAGGCACTTTCATAGTTGTGCGTTTGCCTTGCTGATGGCTGCTCAGCTTTTGCTTGTCGGATGTTACCTGTTGAGTTGGAGAATCCAGAGTTGTTTCAGAATTTATTGCTCTGAGCCATCCTTGCTCAACTACACTTCTTAGCTTGATTATTCGCTACTCCATCAACTCACCAGTTTGCTTATGCCGTGTCGCTTACTCATTCTGGATGACCACCTGATGCTGATGCAAGGGCTGGCCCGGCTAGTAGCCGAGCTGCCCGATTTGCAGGTGGCCGGGCAGTTTAGCTCGGCAGAGGAACTTCTTGCTTGGCTTCCAGCCACTAACTCAGCGCCCGCCGATGTGCTACTGCTCGATTTACATCTGCCCGGCCTCGATGGGCTAACGCTGCTGCCGCTGCTGCGGCAGCAATGGTCGGGCATGCGCGTACTCGTATTTAGCACTGCCTCTACCCCCGAGCTAGTCGAGCGTTTGGAAGCGGCGGGAGCTAGTGGCTTCGTCCCCAAATCGGCCGATGCCGACCACTTATTGGCGGCCATCCGGACGGTGTATGCGGGCAAGCTGGCCTTTCCGCCTTGCTGTCAGCCAGCGGCCCCACAACTCCCCCACAACTCGCCCCAGTTGCTGCTACACCGTCTTTCCGCCCGCGAAAAAGAAATTATTGGATTGGTGCGCTCGGGCCTTACCACCCGCGAAATGGCCAACCAGCTTTCTCTGTCGGAGTTTACGGTGAGTACGCATCGCCGCAACATCATGCACAAGCTTGAGTTGCACAACGTAGCTGCGCTGGTGCAGTTCGCCCACAAGCATGGTTTGCTGTAAGTGGCCCGCCAGTTGCAGCCTAGGCACTTTTGCGGCCTAAGCTGGAAGCGCCACGTTGCCCCGCCCGCTGGTAGTTGATTAAGAGTTCGGGTTCGCGCTAATGCAGCGCTTGAATAAGGGTATCAATGGAAACTGACCCGCCAAAATATCTATACGTTAAGTTGGCAAGCCAACTGCAACCAACTGCTAATCTGCTGTTTCGGCTACGGCAAGCACCTGCGACGGGCGAAGCAGCCAGACCAACCAAAGTACCACTACACTGCAAAGCAAGCCTAGTACGGGCACGGTAATACTCTCTAGCAGCCAGCCCGTGAGGTAGGCGCCACTCACGCCGCACAGGTTCACGAGAGCCATGTAGGTAGTGAACTGCGAACCTTCGATGCGCGGCTGGCACAAGGCCATGAGCAGTGGCAGGGCGGCTACGCTCAAACTTGGGTCGGCGAGGTTCCAGACCAGCAACCCCACGGTAGCCACGGCCGGATTGTGCCACCATAAACTCAGGCCGCAGAACAGCAACAGGAAGCTACCCAGCCCGAACAGCACCCGGCGCTGAAGCCGCTCGGCCCCAATCCGGTCGGCGAGCGTGCCACCGGCCACTACCAACGTGAGGGTAGCCAACGTGCCCCAGCCGCCTTGCAGAATCGAGACGTCGCCATCGGGCCAGTGCAACACTTTGATCAGGTGGTAGGAATAGGCCCAGCCAAACATACCCAAACACAAATAGGCCACGGCAATAATTGCGAACAGCCGCAACGTGCGCGGCTCCGTAATGGCCCGAAATAACTCCTGAAACAGCCATTTCAATGGCGGGTTGTCGTTGTGGCGGCGAGGCTCCCGGCTGGCCCCGAAACGAGGCAGAAGTTGGTCGGTGCGGTCGAGGCGGATGAAAAAGGTGAGTGCCGTGAAAAACAGCAGAGTCCCCGACTGCGCCAGCGCCGCCTCGAAAAAGCCGTAGCGGTGCAGCAGCCACGAAAGCCCCGCCGCGCCCGCCGAGATACCCAACAGAAAGCCCCCGCGCATAAAGGCATTCACCCGGCCGCGCTCCACCTCGGGCACCACCGCAATGGCAATGGCATCTACGCTGGCATCCTGAATGGAAGCAAATACACTGTGTACCACAAACGCCAGCTTCAGCAGAGGCAACTGCGCCACCGGGTCGTCGATGAGCAGCAAGGCCAGCGAGGCCAGCGCGGCTACTAACTGCGTGAGCACCACCCATTGCTTGCGCTGCCCGATAATGGATTCTTGGTACTTATCAATCAGCGGCCCCCACACGAATTGCAAGGCCCAGGGCAACCCCACAACAGCCGAAAACGCAGCCACCGTAGTCGAATTCAAGTTTTTACCCAGCAGATAATTGACCACCGCCGTCATGCCGAAGCCTGCCGGAATGCCCTGCATCACATATAGATAGAAAAATGTGAAGTACCGCAGGCCGGTACTTTCGCGGAGCACAAGATGAGACACAAAAGCAGGCTAAAATGGCGGCAGTTGGGAGATGCCTTTGAGGCAGGCAGTAGGTAACAGCTACGCTTCCAAAACTTCCCTTTCTTACTTCAGCACCTCTTCCGTCACTTTGCCGATGTCGCCGCTTACTTTCTGGATGAAATCCAGCTGCTCAGTAAGCTGCGGGTCGGGGGGGACGGTGGTTTCGGGGCGGGTGGGCGGCGGGGCGGCGTCGGTGGGGGCAGCGGGCAGCTCTGGCTCGGCGACGTCGAGGCGGCGGAGGCTGCGGTGTAGCGCTTGCTGGGCCTGGCGCACGGGCCGCAGCAAAGTGCTGCTGCCGAGAGGGTTGCGGCTCTCGTGCGAAAGCAGAGTTGAAGTAATGGAAGCCACATTAGAGGAAAGTATGTGGTTGAGCACCACAAACTCGTGCACCTCGGTGGGGCGGTGTTGCTTGGCGCGCGGCTCCGACATCATGCGCTGGAAGGCCGCCGCCAGGTTGGCGGAACTCACGTACACTTCCTTGCGGGCCAGCTTGTAGTCCACTTCCGCCACCGACGAGCCAAGCAAGGTTTCGGTTAGGGTTTGGAGGTAGCGCAGGTTGGCGCGCAGCACCGCCTTCATAAAGTCCTGCAACTGATCGGATTCCCAGTTCGGAAACAACACGTAACTGGCCGCAAACGCAATCAGGCAGCCAAGCACGGTGTCGAGAACTCGCTCTTCTACTACCTGTAAATAACCCAGGCCCAGGAAACTGAACAAGATCAACACGAAGGGCGTCATGAACGTAACGGCCACGATGTAGTTGCTGCGCGTAAAGCTGAACGAGGTCAGCATAAACACGAACAGCAGCGCCACCAGCGCCATCCGGTCTTGCACCAGCCACAGCACCAGCCCGCCAATAATACCGCCCGCCAGCGTGCCCAGCACCCGGTGAATATTGCGCTCCTTGGTTAGGCTGAAAGCCGGCTTGAGCATGTACGTAGTGGTCATCAGAATCCAGTAGCTGTGGTGGCTGGGCAGCAGCACTTTAGCTACCACGTAGCCGACCAAGCAAGCCAGCGCCATTCTTACCGCGTGCCGAAAAACGCTGGAGGTGAGCGTAAAATGGCCGCGCAACTCTTCCAGCGCAAAGCTCTGGTGCGACACAAACCGCCCGAACTCCAGCTCGCGGCTAGCCGGAGCGGCAGTGCCATCGAAGTAGGCCAGAATATCTTGGAGCCGCTGGCTGAGGTTGCGCAGGTTCACCAGAATCTTTTTCAACACTAGCGTATGGCCCGGTTGGGCGGGGTCATCAAGTGAATCGATGTGGGCCTTGAGTTGCTCTAGACTGGCCGTAAGTTGGAACCGCGACGTGTAGCTGCGGTTGGCTTGAACCGCAAAGCC
>NZ_CAXTBM010000054.1:0-38022 GCF_964242765.1 uncultured Hymenobacter sp. | reverse complement strand
GATGCTAGCGAGCCCCTGGCCAATGACGTGGGGCGCGGGTGCGGCCACGTAGCGCCCCTCGGCCAGGGCCTGGGGCAGGAAATCGGTGTAAATCACCCGGCTCACCTCGTTGTCCATGAGCGTCGTGCCGAAGATGGAGTTCGTGCGGATGCCGCGCAGGCGGGATTTGAGAAACAGCGAAACGCTAAAGGAGATAAGCCGGGGCAACTGCCGCAGGAACTGCAAGCCAACTCGCCCTGGGCCCTGCGTCAGGCGCTGGAAATCAACGGGAAACGTGGTCATCGACACGAACTTGCTGCCCTTACAGCCGTGGACAATGTCGGCGCAGGCCAGCGCCGACGTGCCGCCGATGGCCAGGGCGCCGGCGCTCGTCTTCCCTTGGAAGGCCTTGATTACATCCTGGACGACGGTCGGACTGTTGTAGTCGAAGACTTGGCTCGCGCCAAGTTGTTGGACGTAGGCGAAGTTGCGGGGCGAGGCCGTGGCGATGACCTCGTAACCCGCCGCCACAGCCAGCTGAATGGCGTTGCTGCCGACGCTCGTCGTCCCGCCCCAGACGAGTATAGTCTTGCCCGTTGGCGTGGCGGCGGCCGAAGGGTAGTTGAGCGCCAACTGGTCTTTCTGAAACAGCCCGCAGGCCGCCGTGGACAGGGCCAAGGGCAGTACGGTGGCGCTTTCGTAGGCCAGGCTGTCGGGGATGGGAGCGGCCATGTGGGCCAGCACAACGGTGTACTGCTGAAAGGCGCTTTCCGCCGGGCTGTTCCGCTTCTTGTCGGCGCCCACGGCGTGGGCCAGCACCCGGTCGCCGACCTGGAAGCGCGTGACGCCGGCCCCCACTTCCACCACCTCGCCAGCGAGGTCACTGCCGAGCACGAAGGGAAGCTTCATCCAGGAAAAGAGGAAGCTGCCGGCGCCCTGCATAATCCAATCCAGAGGGTTGATGGCCACGGCGTAATTCTTAATAACCAGCTCGTTCGCCTGCGGAGCGGTGTAGGACGCGGTGTTAACTTCGAGGTGGGCGCGGTTGGCGACGAGCCAGGCGGCGGTGTTCGTGGGCTGCGGATTCATAGGTTCTGGTTGAGATAAAAGTGAGGTTGGATGGGCAATCGGCTGCTCAGCCGCTGTTAAGGCGTATTGCAGTGCGACCCAACAGCACAAAGGTGGGCGGCTTGAACAGCTACCAAGGTCAAAATCTGAGTGAAGCCGGGATAAGGGCTGGGTGAAACGTCATCTGGCGGCCGTTAACCGGAGTCGCTTGCCAGCACCAGTTGGGACTGGTGGGTTGAGTCTCGCCTCGAACTAGCCGAATACCTCGACCATTAGCACAATACCCAACGCCCGCACTCAACTCCGGGTATTGCATCGCAATTGAACTCCACCTTAGCTCACCCTCCGGTTTAACCCAACCACCTGCTTTTAATTAGTAAACTCCTCATAGGCCGCTTTCGATATGCGGGCAATAAGTAGCTCGCAGGTCACCAACTCGGCATAGGAATCGGTCAGGAAAACCGCAATGGCCAGGTGCTTGCCGGTGGGTAATACAATGATGTGGGTATCATTGTATTACCCACCGGCAAGCACCTGGCCATTAGTCGCGGAAGTGCAGGTGCGGTGCGCAACAGGAATTCCCGGCGGCAACAATCCTTTCAGGCGCTTGGGGCCAACCGGAGTGGCCAGCAGCAGTTGCCAGAGCAGCTCGGTGCTGGTTTTAGATAAGGCCGTCTGCTCGTACAGCCTAGTTAGCAACTCTACCTGGGCCGAGGGCTGGCTCCAGTTGCTATATTGCACCGACCAAGTGGCCGCCATTTAGGCTTTCGAAGCGTTGATGGCCAGGCCTTTAATACCCAGGCGGTGAACGTATCTGTTGACCTTCTGCGGGCCGCCTAGTAATTTCAGTAAAATTTCGCAGGCAGCATTGTCGCTCACGGTCATTACGTAGGTTAATAAGTCCTGAACGCTAACCTGGACATTGCCCGCAAGGTACTTGTATCGCAGCGGGCTGTAGGTTGCTGGCAAGTCTGCTTTCGTGATAAATACGGGGTGCGCTAAGCGTAACTTTCCCCGGTCTACCTCGTGCAACACCGCCATGGCAACGGCCAACTTGAACACACTTTGCAGCACATAGGGTTGCTGGTTGTGGTAAGTAAGCGTATCATTGGTTTCCAGCAAGCGGATGGCTACGCCCACTTTCCCTGAAGTAGAACGGGCAAGCCGCTCAATCTCGTTTCGCAAGGGTTGGTGCTGCGCCTGGACAGGCAGCAGGGTGGCCAACACGATGGGCACGGAGAGGAGGTATTGCTTAAACATGCACAAAGATTAGGTTTAGGCATAACAAGCTACCGCTGCTACTCGCTGTTCATAGCCTCAGGGAAAGCCGAGATAGTGTTAATGAGGAGCAGCCACCCAGCTAAATGCCCCGGAGAACGCCGATTTCAGGGCGTTTTTGATGCCGATACGGGGGCAAACAGCTTCGAAGCCACGTTGGCCGTTTACTGAGCGCGTAGCACGCTGTGTCAGGCCCTGCTACCTTAGTCCTAAACGCGCTAGAACAGGAAAGAGAAATGGCTTTCATCGACATCGAATACCAAACGCTTGCCCCGCCAGCGGTGCTCGCCGAGTTTGTCGAAAGCTTCTGGCGGCTCGTCAACCACTCCGACTCCGGGCAGCCCGTCGTCATCGTGCCCGATGGCCGGGTCGATGTATTCTTTGCTTACTCGGCCACCGAGCCCTACCACGTCTTGCTGCTGGGGCTGGATACACAGCCTAGCGCCCAGGTACTGCCGCCCCATACCCACATCTTCGCCATCAGTTGGACGCTGCTTGGGGCCGACTACCTGCTGCCCGTTCGGCTGGCCGATTTGCCGCAGCACGCCGGCTACTTGCCCCTGGATTACCTGGGTATTAACGCCGCCGATTTAAGTGATTTCGCTGGCTGTTGCGCGAAAGCTTCGGCCCAGCTTCAGCAACTGATTCCCGCCGAAATCGACCGCCGCAAGCGCAAGCTTTTCAACCTCCTTTACGCCACCAACGGCACCCTTACCGTCGAAGCCTACGCCGAGGCGGCGGCCTGGAGCAGCCGGCAAATCAACCGGTATTTTCAGCAGGAATTTGGCCTCTCGCTGAAGGCGTACTGCACGATTCTCCGCTTTCGGGCCGCCTTGCCGGGCCTCAAAGCCGGCAAGCTGTTCCCTGAGGAGCACTTCGCCGACCAGGCCCATTTCATTCGCGAAGTCAAGAAATACGCGGGCGTCGTGCCCAAAGAATTAGCCCGCAATCAAAACGACCGATTTATCCAATTTTCCGCGTTGCCGAAGAAATAATTTTGTCCTAAACTTCACCTCTTAGTTTAGACATGTTACTTCAAAACATGCAAATAGCCATCGTCGGCGGCGGCCCCGGCGGCCTCGCCCTGGCCCGGCTGCTCCAGCTGCGCGGCACCAGCGTCCACGTTTACGAGCGTGACTGCCACCGCCACGTGCGGGTGCAGGGCGCCACCCTCGACTTACACCACGACTCGGGCCTGGCCGCTCTGCACCAGGCGGGCCTGCTCGCCGCCTTCCAGGCCGCCTACCGCCCAGGGGCCGACCGACTGCGCGTGACCGACCAGCACGCCACCCTCGTGCTCGACGACCACGCTGAGGCGCAAACCGCCACGTTTGGCGATAAGCATTTTCGCCCCGAAATCGACCGCGGGCCGTTGCGCAAGTTACTGCTCGACTCTCTTCGGCCCGGTACCGTCGTCTGGAACAGCCACCTACTGGCGGTGACGCCGCACGGCGCAGGCTGGCAGCTGGCCTTCGCCAACGGCACCACCGCTGCGGCCGATATTGTGATTGGGGCCGACGGAGCCAATTCCAAAATCCGCCCCCTGGTGACGCCCATCCGGCCGTTCTACACGGGCGTGATGGTGGTAGAAGGCGCGGTGTACGACGCCGCCCAGCAAGCCTCCCGCGTGAGCCAACTACTGCAAGGTGGCAAAATCTTCGCCCTAGGCGACGAAAAATCACTAATCGTAAGCTCGAAAGGCGATGGCAGCCTGGCTTTTTACGTCGGGTTCAAAGCTCCTGAAACTTGGGTCGAGGACAGCGGCCTTGACTTTCACAACGCGGCGCAACTGCAAGCCTGGTTCAAGCAAGCGTTTGCCGGGTGGGCTAGCCTCTGGGAAGAGCTGTTCGCCGCCGACCCCGCGACCTGCGTGCCCCGCCCGCAATACTGTATGCCACTCACCCAAATCTGGGCCGCGCAGCCCAACATTACTATGCTCGGGGACGCCGCCCACCTCATGCCGCCCTACGCCGGCGAAGGCGTAAACATGGCCATGCTGGATGCGCTCGAACTCAGCAACTGCCTAACCAATGAGTTGTTCTGCAGCCTGCAAGCTGCCATTGCGCACTACGAGCAGCACATGCGCCAGCGTGCCGCTAAGGTAGCGCAGGAGACCCTGGACCAAACCGAGGCGTTGCACTCGCCGCAGGGATTGGCGCACTTGGTTAGCTTGTTTAATGGGGTAGGACCGGCTGAATAACTTTACAACTAGTACCGTCCACACACCTTAAGTGGCCTCCACATACCGGCCGTCGCATTTTTAGTGGTGCTTCATACTGAACAAGTTACTCCAGGGCTATTTAGTAAGAGGGGAAGGCCCTTACCGCATTTTTCGACCTTTTGTAACGAGAAGCCAGAATGCCAGTGACGCGCGTCATCACCACCACATCAGTGCGTGGCGGCCGTCGCCATGAGTTTTTGCAATTCGGCCGGAGTCAGTACCGTGGAGGAATTATGTTCGCGAATAATCTTCCAGCCATCTTTTTCCTGGCGCCAGACCAGCGAAGTGTACGTGCGAATGCCAGTGATTTTACCATCGCTCCCCTCCAGCCGGGCAACAAATTGCAGCACGGAAGTGGCCAAGTTGCCGGACACCACTACGTGAGGCCCGTCCACTACGCGATGGTGGGCCGAGCGTAACTTGGTGAACGGCGGCTCCCAAAACGACCCGTACTCGGTCGCGCTGTGGGCCACGCGCCGCTGCGGCTCGAAGTCGTCGTAGAGCAGGACGTCCGGCGCCGACCAGCTGTAATACTTGCCGAGCTTTTCTCGGAAATTGAGGGGACCGTCCCCGGCTTTTTTCTCCCAACCCACCAGAATCCACTCTCGATGGAGAGCGGCTACGGCGGCTTGGTCGTCGGAGGTGTGGGCGGCCGGCTGCTGGGGAGCAGCCGCCAGAATGCGGTTGTGGTCAGACATGGTCTTGCTCGTAGAAATGAGTAGTGATTGATTAATTTGCGGGGTGGTCATCATGGCCGTAGCAGAGAAGCCCACGGCTGCCAATAACATCGTAATTAGGAAAGGACAAATTTTCGTGTTCATAGCAGGTATTTTTTTGTTGGGAGCAAACTGGGTTCAGCTGTTTTTTGGTTGGGCCGAGTTCGCGACAAGCCAAGCGGCGGGCGGTGGATTCATGAATTTTAAGTGATAGGAAGAGCAAGTTGGCAGGAACGGTGGGCTGCTCAGCTGCGGGCATGGCCTACAGTGGGCAGGCGAACAACTCAAAAATAGGCGGCTCCAACTGCCACCGAAGCCAAAATCTAGGTGAAGGGGGGGCAGGTGAGGGGTGAATCGTCGTTAAGCGGCCGTTAACCGGGAGCCGCTCACCAGCACGGACTGGGAACTCCCTAATGGCGGCCTAGTCCAGGCACAACATGCATCCCGATTTTTTTGAATAGCTGGGCCACTTCCGTTTGTGGGAGGCTCATGCCGCGGCCCGGTTGAGGCAATTCGAAGTGGATGGCGGGCATCCCGGCGTGGATGATAATCTGCTCTACGCCCGCGGGCGTAGAGCTGAGCAACGTGGCCGTGGGTGAGTCCACTTGGGAGGAAAGCACCGTGCCGCGTGGAATCCACCCGTGGTGCCCACCAGCTTCTCGTCGCCAGCTTGGTACGTAATCTGTCCGTCTAGCACGTAAAAGCTTTCGTCCTGGTCGTGGTAGGGCGGGCCTAGCCCCGCGCTGGGGGACCTTTGCGCCATTCTTAGACACCCCTGACTTACTGAAAACGTGCGGGCGCACCGTGCTGGACACGCCCGCACGTTTTGTTACCGGTACCCCCATGGCAGGAAGTTGAGATGGGCAACAGTATGCCTAGTAATACGGCGGGCCTTCCTGCAGCCGACGAGCCACGAAACTGCCCCCAGCAGTCGTGATGCCTGCCAGAAAACGATTAAGCAGTTCATAGTGCGCGTCGACGGGCGGGAGGCCGGTGCCGGCGGGGCCGAGCAAACTCGTAATCTGCTGAAGCCACAGTTGGGCGAGAAATTCCACGTCCAAGTCGGCGCGGTACAGCTGCTGGTCCATGCCTAAGCGCAGGTTCGTCCGAATGTAGGCAAGCAGAAAGTCCTGCTGGGCACGCAGGAAATACTGCCAACTGGCAAAATAATGGGCTTCTAAATCCCGAAAAAATAGCGTTTGAACTTGGCCCATTTCCTCTCGCATGAAGGTGCGCATGGCCAGTAACTGCTCCACGGCGTTGTTGCAGGTTTCAAGCTGCTGCTCCAGGTTTTGGTGGACGTAGGGCAAGTATCTCTCCACCATGGCCTGCACCAGCGCCGGCTTACCGAGGGGAAAGTAGCGGTCCACGGCGGGCGCGTCCAACTGCGCGGCGGCCGCAATATCCGCCTTCGTCACTGCTTCAATGCCCGATTCCAAATAGAGCAGCCGGGCGGCCACTACCAAGCGCTCCCGTTCTTGGTAGGCCTGATGTGTAGCATCGTCGGCAGGGATAGGGTAATCGGTCATGAACACAAATAGGAGTAAGGGCGGAGTGGGTGACTGGCTTAAAGGGCCTGACGGGCCAAGTTAGCTAGAAACGCAGATTGAGCACTTCGGTCCCTGCCACACCTTAATCACCCAACTTGCAGCTTGTTATCGGGTTATGGTGGTGTTACCTGGCCACGCCATGCTGCGCGCGGCGCAGCAACTGAATTCCGAGCTGGAGCGACCTATGGTTGTGGCTTTCACGTGCGCATTGGCCTGCACTACAGCGAGTACGTGGTAGGTCAAAATGGAGGCCACGGTTTTCGCAAGCTGGCCACCATCAGCGACACGGTTAATGTGGCGACCCGCCTTCAAGCGCTAACAAACGGTACAGTAAGCACTGTTTTAGTTTCGGAAGCTGTGGTTGCGGCGGCGAGCTCCGCGCTGAGCGTGCACCAAGACTTTCTCGCATTCCTCAAGAGAAAGACGGGCTTACGTCGCCTCTATGAAGTAGCCCCAAAGTTCCAGTAACACCTAATCTCTCGACCTTGCCGCCAGGACTCCCAACCCCCTGCAAGTGCGCCCTCGCCAGCAGCCCTACTAAAGTGACGCAGCTGACAAGGGAGTAAAAGGGTTGGAGTTGCTGCTTTTTTATTTGTTGGCAATCTCGCCGCCGCTAAACATAGTGGTTGCTAACAAACACCTTGCTCGGCAAACGTTTAGGTGGCCCCTTCGCCTATTTATTCACGTCAAGACGGAGATTAGACCCATTCAGCGCTGAAATGTAGGTGAAACGTTGATTGTCCTGGTTGCTTATTTTTCGGCAATCGACACAGTACCCGTTTGGTCCGGGTTCTTTCAGAAAGTATGGTATCCAGGCAGGCAATGGCTGAGGCCATTGCCTGCCAGTAAAAAGCGCCATGGGCAAGGTGCCGAGGCTTGGCAGTTCACGGGGGCCTTTCGGCACTTCACCGGCCGCTTGAACGGCTTCACTCAATTAGGTCGTGGTAAGAAGGAACGGCTTTCTTCCTTTGCGCCACGCACCCCGCTCCGGCCTTGCTCATCCCCGTTCATTCGCGCCGATTGGGCGCAGTGGCAGTGGGCCAGCACCCAGCACACGGCCGGCTTTATTTCCTTGTTTCTTGTCATGAAAGCATTTCCTCCCTTTCCCGAGCTTATGCCGATATCGCCAAACCGGGTGGGGTGGGTGCGCCGGCTAACTGCATCTACCCGACCGTTGCACGTGCACAACGAGCTGCATACGGCGGCCTCAGCCAGCGCCGTGTGGAGTTGGCTGGTGTGGGCGCCGCGGTGGCCCGAATGGTATGCCGCGGCCCCAGCCATTGCCTACCTCAACCAGTTAACCCCCGAGCTACGGGCCACCTCCGTGTTTCGATGGCAAACCCTAGGGACGACCGTCACGGCCTCTGTCACGGAATATGTGCCTGGTCGGTGCCTGGCTTGGGTGGTCAAGGGCCCTGGGGTGCGCGTATACCACCGGTGGCTGGTGCGGGAAACGGCCACGGGCTGCCAGCTTATCACCGAGCAGGTGCACACCGGCTGGCGCGGGGTGATGCGCGAGTGGCTACGGCCGCATTCCGTGTTTGCCCACCAGCACGGCTGGCTCGTGCTGCTGCACCGGCAAGCCACCCAGGCCACGCTGCCTTCTATTGCTGCTGCAAGTCTGCCACGGCGGGGTCAGGCTATCCCGGGCTAGCGTTAGGCCGTGACCACGGTCGGCGCTTAGCCGTATGCTAAACCAACTGGGTTCCTGGCTGCTTTCTATCTAATTCCTTCTATTTTGCCACTTTATGGTCAGTCCCTCCCCATTCCCCGCTTACAGCAACGTTTTTTCCACCATGCCCCCGGCGGCCCCCGGACAGCGAGGGAAGAGTTGGTTGCGCTGGCGCTGGATTGGGATTGGCACGGTCGGCACCGTACTGGCCCTGGCCTGGCCGCGGGTGGCCGTGTCGGGGGCGGCGGGTGGCACGCTGCCCGGCTGGCAGCAGTGGCTTATCGCCGTGGCCATGGCGGCCGTTTACTGCCACGGCAATCTGTTGCTGCGCTCCGGGCTGCGTCGTCGGCTAACAGCGCACGACCAAACGGCGTGGCGGCTGCTGCTGCAGGCGCCGCTGTCCATAGTTTTCGTGGCTGGGTTCGCCGTGGTGCATGCCGGGCTGCTGGTGCTGCTCAGCCAAAGCGCGTCGTCTTTCGAGCCGACGTACTGGAAAGCGCTGGGGAGCGGTTTGCTGGCATCTTTCTTCATCATCCTGCTCTACGAGAGCGGGCACTTTTTCTACGAGCTGCGCATTTCGCTCGCCCGGTCGGCGGAGCTGGAGCGGGCCGGCGCCATCAGCCAATTGGAGGCGCTCAGGCAGCAGGTAGACCCCCACTTTCTCTTCAATAACCTGAACTCGCTGGCCGCGCTCATCGGCGATAACCCGCGGGCGCAGGACTTTCTCGGGTCCCTGGCCAACGTCTACCGCTACGTGCTGCTGAGCAAGGCTAACGTCACGGTGCCGCTCAGTCAGGAGATGGCGTTTGTGGAAGCCTACCTGCGCCTGCACTACGTCCGGTTTCGGGACGGTATCGAAGTCGTGCAGGAGCTAGCCCCCGAAACCCTGCACCTACACGTGCCGCCCCTGGCCGTGCAAATGCTGCTGGAAAACGCGCTGAAACACAATGCCATCAGCTCCCACACCCCGCTGCGCATCACCCTCCGCGCGGGCGAAGGCGTGCTCAGCGTTACGAACACGGTGCACCGCAAAACGATTCTGGAAAAAAGCACCAAGCAGGGCTTGCAGAACATCGTCAATCAGTTTGGTTTGCTCACCACCCGCCCGGTCACCATTGAGCACCGGGGCGGGGAGTTTGAAGTCACGCTGCCTTTACTGCCGACCCCATGAGAACCATCATTATCGAAGACGAATACCTCGCGGTAGAACACGTGCAGAACCTGCTGCGCCAGCACCCGGCCATCGACGTCGTGGCCGTGCTTCCCAGCGTGGCCGAGGCCATCCACTGGCTCAGCAACAACCCGGCGCCCGACTTGATTTTCTCGGACATTCAGCTCTCGGACGGACTCAGCTTCGAGGTCTTTGACGCGGTGAGCGTGCGCGCCCCCATCATCTTCACGACCAGCTTCAATGAATACGCCCTGCAGGCGTTCACGCTCCTGAGCCTGGACTACCTGCTCAAGCCCATTCAGGCTGCCGACCTGGCCCGGGCCTTGGAAAAGCACGCCTACTGGCTAACCCAGACCACGCCGCAGGAGCAGCAGCAGGGCAGAGAGGCGCAGCTAGCGAAGGTGCAACAGCTGCTGGAGCAGTTCGCCCCCACCCAGTCGCGCTACCGGCAGCGCTTTCTGGTCATGGCCGGCGAACAGCTGCTGCCGGTAGCAGTGGAAGAAATTGCCTATTGCTACACCCTGCACGAACTGGTGTACCTGGTGCGCCACGACGGCCGCAAGTTCAGCCTGGAGCATACGCTGGAGAAGCTGGAGACCCTGCTCGACCCGGCCGTGTTCTTCCGGCTGAACCGCCAGTACCTGGTTTCGCTCAAAGCCATCGACAAGATGTACCCCCACTTCGCGGGCAAGCTGAAAATCGAGCTGCTCCCCCCGCGAGCGGAGGAAATCCTGGTGAGCCGCGACCGGACGCCCCTCTTGAAACGCTGGCTGGAATAAGAGTCAAAGGGGCAGCTAACCCCCGCGCAGCGACAACGATGTTTTATTGTTTGCTGATTGCAGGAAGGGCCCGCCTTTTCCTAACTTTCAGGGTAGCTTGTTTCAGCTACCATCTGCCTGTCCTTTTTTGTCTGTGTATGAGCGGTTCGTTAGCGAAGGCCCTGCGTCCCGTCTCTCTAGCAAGCCTGCGCCATGAACGAACTCCTGCCCACTTATCAACTCCAGGCGTTTAGCGACCCGCAGCCGGACGCCGCGGAGGTGTACTTTCCCGATTACACGGCCCCGCGGCCCCGGATTCCGCTCCACCGCCCTTACCGGGGCGACTACTACAAAATCAGCTTGTGCGTGCGAGGCACCGCCGAGCTGAACGTGAACCTGGAAACGCACGTCGTGGGACCGGGCTGCCTGGTGCTGGCCACCCCGGACGTGATTAAGCAGTGGCTGGCCATTTCGGAGGACTACGAAACGCTGACCGTTTTTTTCACCCAGGACTTCATCACGACCCATAACGCGGCCACCGGCCGGCTGCGCTTTTTGGTGAACCCCACCGCCTACGTGCTCCAACTCTCGGCCCCGGAAGCGAAAAACGTGGCGGCCTCGCTGCGTTTTTTGCAGCAGAAATACCACACCCCGCACGCGCAACGGGGCAACATCCTCCAACACATCATCAACGGCTTGCTCTACGAAATAGCGCCCTTGTACGACCAGCCGCCGGCGCTCCCGGGGGGCACCACCCGCAGCCAGCAGTTGGCGGCGGCTTTCCGGCAGCTCGTGCAGGCCCATTGCACCTCGGCGCGCAGCGTGCAGTTCTACGCGGCCCGGCTGTGCATCACCCCGCGGCACCTCAACGAACTGGTCAAGGCCGTCACCGGCCGCACCGCCAGCGACTGGATAGCCGAAGCCGTGGCGCTGGAAGCCAAAGCTTTGCTGCAAAACCCCGACTTGCCCATCCAGCAAGTGGCGGCAAGCCTGCACTTTGCCGACCAGTTTGCCTTTAGTCGGTTTTTCAAAAACAGCACCGGCCTTTCGCCCACCGCCTACCGGCAAGCGGGCTGAGTGCAGTTGCCACCTTTCGGCCACAGGTTGCCACCCTTTGGCCATTCCCTGGCGGGCACCGGAAGGGGAATTTTGCAGTGTTCTTTCGGTGCCCGGCGGCCAGCGCTGGGCGCGGCAAGCAGCAGTCACGCCCGCAAAATTTCCCTCTATGATTTTAGTAACCGGCGCCACGGGCCAACTCGGCTCGGCCACCATCGATTTCCTCCTAAAAAAATTGCCCGCCGCCCACATTGCGGGCCTGGCCCGCGACGAGCAGAAAGCCACGTGGCTACGGGCCAAAGGCGTGACGGTGCGCCTCGGCAGCTACGATGACGCGCCCTCCCTCGCGGCGGCGATGCAGGGCGTTGACAAAGTGCTGCTCATTGCCGGCACGGACGAGGAGCGGCGGGTGCAGCAGCACCAGAACGTGGTGGACGCCGCCCGCCAGGCGGGGGTCGGCTTTATTGCCTACACCAGCCGCACGCTAAAAGACCGCGCCACGATGGCCAACAAGCTGATGGAAGGCCATTTCCAGACCGAAGAGGTCATCAAAGCGAGCGGGCTGGCGTACAGCCTGTTTCGCAACGTCTTGTACATGGACGTCCTTCCGCAGTTCGTTGGGCCCCAGGTGTTTGACGCGGGCATTATCCTTCCGGCCGGGCAGGGCCGGGTGCCCTTTGCCCTGCGCCGCGAAATGGGCGAAGCCCTGGCCAATGCCCTCGCCGCCGAGGGCCTCCCCAAGCCCGTGTACCAGCTCACCGGCCGCGCGTCGTACTCCTTTGCCGACGTGGCGGCGGCCCTCGCGGAGCTTTCCGGCAAACCGGTGGCCTATGCCCCGGCCGAGGTGTCCGCCTTTGCGCAGGGGCTCAAAGGCCGGGGGCTGCCAGACGTGGTCGTGGAGCGCATCACCGGCTTCATCACCGACATCAAAAACGGGCAGGAAGACGAGGTGAGCCCGGACCTGGAGCGGCTGCTCGGGCGCCAGCCGGCGTCCCTGCACGCAGGATTGAAAGAGCTTTACCAGCTGTAGGCAAGGAATTGTTCTCCCGTTTACTTACGCTTGGATAACCTAACATTGCTCACTGGTTAGACCCCTGTAAGCAAAGCAACGGCGACGTTAAAGTGAACGTTGTAGACCCCAGCTTTACGGCCACTAACCTTGACACCCAGCGCGGCACTGGTACCGTGGAGTAGCCCGCCGCCCCCTGGTAAAGGACGTGCTGGCGGGAAACGAAGGCCTGACGGGCAAGCTCTTCAGCGAGGAGTATCCATAAAACAGGGGGCGAGCCAACGCATGTCGTTGACAGCAACAGCTTCTTTGTCTCTTCCCCCTTGCTACTGACGGCGTCAAGGTTCGGCTAGGAAATGGCGCCTGCTATTCACTCGCCTTCCTCTGCGCTTCACCCCCAACAATGCCCCGCTTGACCGGATTACTTCGGTGCCGTGTCGGCTAGCCGCCGTGCTTTGGACCATAATCATTGCTTACCTCCAAATTATGGCTCCTCGTTCCTACCCCTTCGCCTGGCTGCTGGCGGGCATTTTACTGCCCCAGGCCGACCTGCTGGCGCAAACAACGCTGGCGCGGAGCGCCAGGACCGCCGCCGGGGCGGCCACCCTGCGGGGCACCCTGACCGATGCCGCGGGAGAGCCCCTGATTGGGGCGACGGTGTTTGTTCAACGCTTGGCCCTGGGCACGACGGCCGACGCGCAGGGCCGATTTGTGCTGGCCCTGCCGCCGGGCCCACACCTAGTCACCTACAGCTTCATTGGCTACGAGCCGCAGACCGAGAACCTAACGTTGGCCAGCGGCCCGCTCACCCGCAACGTGCAACTGGCGGCGGCGAGCGTCAGCACCGCTGAAGTCATCGTCACCGCCCGCCGGGCCGAAGACAACGTGCAGAGCACCGAGACGGGCGTGACCCGGCTCGATATGAAAACGATAAAGCTGGTGCCAGCGCTGCTGGGCGAGGTCGACGTCATCCGCACCATTCTGCTGCTGCCGGGCGTGAGCACGGTCGGCGAGGGCGCGGCCGGCTTCAACGTGCGCGGCGGCGGCATCGACCAGAACCTGGTGCTACTCGACGATGCGCCCGTGATGAGCAGCTCGCACCTGTTTGGGCTGTTTTCCATCTTCAACCCCGATGCCGTGTCCGACCTTAAGCTGGTGAAGGGCGGCCTGCCGGCGCAGTACGGCGGGCGGCTCTCCTCGCTGCTGGACGTGCGCCTGAAAAACGGCAACGCCGAGAAGCTGAGCGGGTCGGGCGGCATCGGCAGCGTCTCGTCGCGCTTCGCGCTGGACGGGCCCATCAGCAAGGGCAAAAGTTCGTTTGTGCTGGCCGGGCGGCGCTCCTACGCCGATGTGCTGCTGAAGCTCGTGCCCGAGCAGCGCGACAATGCCGCCTACTTCTACGACCTGACGGGCAAGGCCAGCTTCACCCTGAGCCCCCGCGACGGGCTGTACCTGTCGGGCTATGTAGGCCGCGACGTGTTCAATTTCGGCACTTCCTTCCTGTCCGATTTCGGCAATACGCTGGGCACCGTGCGCTGGAGCCACGCCTTCAGCCCGCGCCTTTCCATGAACGTGACGGCTTTGGCCAGCCAGTACGACTACCACCTGGGCGTGCCCACCGGCACCACCGGCTTCGACTGGAAATCCAACATCCTCAATCGCACGGGCAAGGTGGATTTCACCTACCAGCGCCCGGCCGGCAGCACCCTCAGCTTTGGGGTGAGTGGCACGCGCTACACCGTGCAGCCCGGCCAGGTGACGCCCACCGACCCGGCGTCCATCTTTCAGCCCCTAATACGGCCTGACCAGCGCGCCGCCGAATACGCCGCCTACTTCGACCAGGAGCAGACGCTCTCCCCGCGCCTAGCCGTGCAGTACGGCCTGCGCCTGAGCGTGTTCGATTACCTGGGCGCTGGCTCGGTTGCTCGGTACGCGGGCCCCGACGGCGTACAAAAGGCGGTGGTCGGCGAACAGACCTACGGCAAGGGCGACCTCATCAAGCGTTACGCCAACCTGGAGCCACGCGCCTCGCTGCGCTACACGCTCAACGAAGCTAGTTCACTGAAAGCCAGCTACACCCGCACGGTGCAAAACCTGCACCTGCTCTCGAACACTACGGCTTCTTCGCCCCTGGACGTGTGGAGCCCGAGCACCAACAACATCCGCCCCGAGCACGCCGACCAGGTGGCTATGGGCTACTTCCGCAACCTGCACGACAACGACTACGAGGCCAGCGTGGAAGTGTACGGCAAAACGCTAGACAACCAGATTGACTACATCAACGGGGCCAACGTGCTGCTCAACGCCCAACTCGAAGCCGATCTGCTCTACGGTCGGGGCCGGGCCTACGGGGCGGAGTTCTATCTCAAGAAAAACAAGGGCCCCTTTACGGGCTGGGTCAGCTACACGCTTTCGCGCGCCGAGCGGCAAATCAATGGCCTCAACAACAACGACTGGTACGTGGCCAAGTACGACAAGCCCCACAACCTGTCGGTAGTGGGCAGCTATGCCCTCTCGCCGCGCCTGGCGCTGTCGGGAGCCTTTACTTACAGCACGGGCATTGCCACCACCATGCCCGACAGCCGCTTTGAATACCAGGGTCTGCTGGTGCCCAACGTAAACGGCGACGTGCGCAACAACTACCGCGTGCCCGCCTACCACCGCCTCGACCTCTCGGCTACGCTCCAGCAGCGCCGCAACGAGGCCCGCCGCTGGCAGGGGGAGTGGGTGTTCTCGCTTTACAACGCCTACGGCCGCCGCAATGCCTACAGCATCTACCTGCGCCAAAACGAGGATAACGCCCGGCAAACCGAGGCCGTGCGGCTCTCCGTGTTCGGCACCGTGCTACCGTCCGTCACCTACAACTTCAAGTTCTAACCGCTTTTCTTTCCTGCTGCCATGAAAATCCTCCTTTCCTTGCTTAGCCTAGCCGTCGCGCTGGGACTCACCAGCTGCGAAGACGTTGTCGACCTGACTGTGCCCCGCACCGAGCCCCTATTGGTAGTGGACGGGGCCGTGACCGACCAGGCCGGCCCCTACGTGGTGAAGCTCACCACGACCGCGCCGTACTTTGAAAACCAGGCCACCCCGCCCGTGACCGGGGCCACGCTGGTACTGACCAGCAGCGACGGCCAGCAGGAGACCCTGCGCGAGCAGAGCCCCGGCGTGTACGTGAGCGGCGGCACCGTGCGCGGCCGTGTCGGCAGCCGCTACACCCTAGCCATCGAGGCGGCGGGCGAGCACTACCAAGCCGAAACCGAGTTGCGCCGGCCGCTGCCAATTGACAGCATTCGCGCCGAATACCACCAGGACAACGACCCCAACTTTCCTGTTGCCGGCTACTACATCCTGTACTACGGTCAGGACCTAGCGGGCAAGGGCGATTACGTGCGCTTCAAGGTGTTTCACAACGGGGTGCTGCGCAACCAGCCCGCCGACCTAAACGTGCGCACGGACGAACTGGTGGACGGCACCTACTTCAACGGCCTCAACCTGACCAATGACCCGGAAGCCGGCGTGCCGTTGCGGAAAGGCGACCGGGTGCGGGTGGAAGTCAGTGCCCTGACGGCGGACTACTATCGTTTCCTCAACGAAATGCGCATCCAGCTCAACAACACCGGCCTGTTTGCGCCACCGCCGGCCAACGTGCGCACCAACGTGCGCAACCTGGATGCCACTTCGCCCAAGAAAGCCGTCGGCTACTTCGCCGCCTACACCGTGCGTGCCGATTCGCTGGTTATACAGTAGTCTTCGAAATACGAATTACGCAACACCATTTCGGGGTCAAGCGGCGGGCTCAGGTCCAGGTTAATAAGCCTTTTTGATTTCTATTGGTTCTTGTCTTTCTCAGTCGCGTTACACCCTGTTTTCACCGCTCATGGTAGAGTCGTTCGAAATGTTCGGCTCGTTCCTTTTAACCTAATTCTACCGAGAGGTAGTGCCCCTGACTTACGGCGAGAAGTGCAGTGGCCGAAGCAGCAGGATATTGCTGCTCCTTCTAAATAATTGGGGCCCAGCATTTTGATTTTTTACCATCAACTCCTTGTTTATGAAAGCTATTGATGCCATGTATGGGGCGACAACGAGCCTGTTGGCCCTGGCCACCCCGTTTTCCGTCTACGCTTACCTCACGCAGCCGGCCATGTGGCAGGCTCTCGGCATCGGCTTAACTGACCTGACCGCGGCGCGGGTAGAAGGCACAAGTAGGCTAGGCGTGCAGGACACGGTCCTGGCCAAAGGGCTAGCTAGCGTTACGCCCTGATGCGCGGCCGCAAGAACTTGCTGCGCGCCCATTTAAGGCCCAGTTTGCCGGCTGCGTGGCCTGCTTCGAAAATGCCTAATAGCCTGTCGAAAAACGCTGCCATGCCCCAATTTAACGTTCGCGTGGGCCATTACTCTCTGCGGATTGCCCGCCAAGCAGGCAGTACATTGGAGCCGCACCTGAACGCAATTCGGGGTGTATCCAAAACGTCTCGGCCGCCGACAGGTGAACGGTGGGGGGCACTTGTGCTGGCTGCCGTGGTGGGAAACTGCTGGGGACTTGCCGTTTGGCTGGATATGCTGCTGCACCCACTAGCATTTCTGGGCGAGTTGCTGGACGAACTGTTGCCCGGCCCGAGGGAAGCCAGGCCTCCTACGACCAAGGCCAGCCTCGAAACAGCCGTTTGCGACAGCATCACTAACATGAGTTGATGACAGGATGGATTGCGTTCAAGATACTGTCTTTGCCTTACTCTACCGCGACGGGTGGGCTAGCGCGTCGGGGCCGCCGCTCACCACCACTTTTCTCGGGCTGGGCCTGACGGACGTGGACTTGCACTTGTTGCAGTTCGAACTCCAGATGACCTTTTGCATTGCCATAACGGACGAAGCCGGCGTGCAGCTTACAAATTCAGTCGCCGAACTGCTGACCCTGGTCGAGCGCCGGTTGGCCAGCGTGTCGGGCGGTAGCAGTTTGGGAGTGCTGCCAGCATCCCGCCGAGCCTAAGGGAACCAAGGCTGACTTGGCCCAACTAATTACTCTTTCTTTCGAAGTCAATGAGTCGATTACCTCTGGCGCTAGCGTTGCTAGTGGCAAGCCTAGGGGCTTGCACAACTCCCAAGCCCCGCTTATCGGCGGACAAGTCGCCGGGAGGCTATTCGTATGCCGTGAATCTGCGCCACTTAGAGCAGGGTCGACTGCGGGTCAACGTAGTGGTTCCACCCAGTGCCGCCCAGCAAGCCGTGTTTGTGTTCCCTAAACTGGTGCCTGGTATCTACGGCAACCTCAGCTTCGGCCAGTACGTGGCGGACTTCACGGCCTACGACCGCCAGAACCGGCCGCTGGCGGTGGTCAGGCAGGACACCAACCGGTGGGTGATTGCCGACGCGGGCCGGCTGCACCATCTTACGTATCTGGTCGCCCCCACCTGGCGCGAGTTTGTGGTGACGGACGCTAAATCCGCGCCCTTTTACCGTTCGGCCGGTAGTTCCTATCACCCCGACAGTGCCTTTGTGCTCAACTACAGCACCTTCGTGGGCTACTTCGAAGACCAGCGACCCCGGCCCTATGAAGTGCGCTTC
This sequence comes from uncultured Hymenobacter sp., assembly GCF_964242765.1. NCBI lineage: Bacteria > Pseudomonadati > Bacteroidota > Cytophagia > Cytophagales > Hymenobacteraceae > Hymenobacter > uncultured Hymenobacter sp. The sequence continues at coordinate 19,982 of NZ_CAXTBM010000054.1, read as the reverse complement.
ACCAAGCCCGCCGGCTTCTACGGGGCTTCGCACTTGACGCCCGCGCCCGTGAACGACTCGGTGGAGGTGGTGCGGGCGCCCTCCTACGCGGAACTGGTCGATGCCCCGCTGCTGTACGCCCGCCCGGATACGGCTTGGCTGCAGGTGGGCGCCACCAGGGTACTCGTGGCCCTCTACGACGCCACCAGCAAACAGCCCTACGCCCCAGTGCTGGCGCGTGCCCTTAAAACCATGCTCGAAGCCCAACGTGCCTACCTGGGGGGCACGCTGCCGGTGGCCAACTACTCGTTTTTGGTTTACCACACCACCGGCCCCAAGGGCCTGCGCATCGGCGACGGCCTGGAGCACAGCCACTCGACACTCGTCTTGCAAGAGTCGCCGGATTTGCAGGATCTGAGCAAGGTGCTGCCGCCCATCGCCGCGCACGAGTTTTTCCACATTGTCACCCCGCTCAACATTCACGCCGAGCAGATTGAACAGTATGATTTTCTGCAGCCCACCTTCTCAGAGCACCTCTGGCTGTACGAAGGCCTGACGGAGTACGCGACGATTCACTTTCCCATTCGCGGGGGGCTGGAAACGCTGCCCGAGTTCCTGGCCACGCTCGAACGCAAAGCCAAAGCCATGAGCAAGTACGATAACACCTTGTCCTTGACGCAGCTGAGCCGCAACGTGGCGGCGCGGCAGGACCAGATTTATAACTTCTACCTAAAGGGCGCGTTGTTCAATCTATGCCTGGACATTCGACTGCGGGAATTATCGGGCGGTAAAATGGGCACCCAGCAGCTGACGCAGCAGCTCTTACGCCGCTATGGGCCACACACTCCCTTTGCCGACGACCAGCTGTTTGACGTGCTCACCCAGCTGACCTACCCGGAAATGCGCCCCTTTTTCCGGGACTACCTGGAAGACGGCAAACCTTTGCCCTTGGCGGAAACGCTGGCGAAAGTGGGCCTATTGTACGACCCGACCACCTATAACATTCGGGTCGCCGCTCAGCCCACCCCTGCGCAACTTGCCCTCCGTCAAAGCTGGATTGGACAGTAAAAACGGGTTCTTTTGCCTTCAAAAGTTTGCGGAAGGACTCAGTAGTATATATGTCACAAAGCTCATGTTTATGGTAGCGCCAGCAGCACTTTGTTGTTTGGAGCAGCCACGTTCACTTTTTCCACTAAGCTCAAAGCAAAATATTCGTCTTCGGGCTTCAATTGTAATTGTCTAGCTGCGTAATAGTCAAGTGAGACTTTTGGGCCAAATTCTGAATCAAAGCCAGCTATGCTACTCACCGCTGCTCGCCGCCAGTTGAATCGCCTCATCATTCGCCGCTACGCCATAAGAGGCTTGGTTCTAGGCGTTGTTTACTCGTTACTGCGGACCGGGCTCTTACACCAAGAGGTGCTCCTGATAGTGCGTCATGCGGCCATCGGATTGGGCATTGGATTATCCGTGGGACTTAGCGAAGCGTTTATAATAGGCAGCAAATTTCGCAACAAGCCGTTCCTGTTCTTGCTGCTGGTCCGCACGCTGCTTTACACCGCGGTGACGGCACTCTGGCTGCTACTGGGAGTTGGCCTGATATACAGTTACTATCAGCACCTTAGCTACGGTGCTGCGCTAAGTCGGTACGTGCTGCACGGCACCTTTGCTATGGATACCGGCGTGTCGTGGATGTTGTGCATGCTCATCGTTTTCCTGCAGCAAATCAGCTCCCTGCATGGTCCCGGTGAGCTCCTCAACTTCATATTGGGCCGGTACCATCAGCCGCGGGAAGAAGACCGCATTTTTATGTTCGTGGATGTGAGAGCGTCTACCACGATTGCCGAAGAGCTGGGCCACTTGCGCTACAGCCGGTTTATCCAGGATTTCTTCCTGGATTTGACGGATGGCATTGTGCTCACCAAGGCGGAAGTATACCAGTACGTGGGCGACGAAGTAGTGCTGACCTGGCCGTTGAAGGTAGGGCTGGACAAGTCGCAGTGCGTGCGGTGTTTTTTCCTCATGCAGCGCAGCATTGAGGCCCGCAAACACATCTACTTGCGCCAGTACGGCTACTACCCACACTTTAAAGCCGGCTTGCATGGCGGGCGAGTGGTGGTGACCAGGGTGGGCGAGGTCAAGCGTGAAATCGTGTACCACGGCGATGTGTTAAACACCACCGCCCGGATTCAGAGCCTCTGCAATGAACTGGGACAAGAATTACTTATTTCACAGGACCTGCTCACTCAGCTGCCTGCTTTACCGAGCGTACAGGCCATTTCCTTATCCACGCTTCACTTGCGTGGTCGGCAACAGTCTGTCAGCCTGTACGGCTTGACCCGCGGGGCCAGGCAAGGAGAAGAAATTTTAACCAAGCCCAACAGTTAACAATAACATGGGGATTGTCTCGTCTTGGATAAAGTAGACCGTCTCTGCCTTTGATAACTCTTTTTTGAGTGAGCGAGTTCGCGGGGACTTATCGCGTCTTTCACAGACCCTATTTATATAAATAGCAGGAAATGGTGCTCGGCTCGTGGCTCCAAAAGGCACACCATACTGGGCCTAGCACCGGCCGAGGTAGAATATTAATGTAATAGTTTGGATTAAAGTGAATTAACAAGGACAGTAGACCAGCCCCGCTATTACTGACCCATGATTTCTGAGCTGACCTAGTCATTTAAAAAGAGGTAAATCTGCTCCACTTGCTGATACGAGTTCAAGAAACCGTTAAATGCGACTTTTGTACCAAACTTTTAACCAAGGCCGATAGTGTAACAGCCGAGGGAATTGCCGCTTATTTAGAAGCCTAGTTTTTTGCCCGCGTTATGCTGCAGCACGTTATCGACGCGGGTATAGCGGCGAATCATATCGGCCGTTTTGTGCTTGGTTTGATTCATCACCTCGCTGTCATCAGCGCCCGCCAGCTTGGCAATCGTCACGAAGGAGGCCCGCAAGGAGTGGGCGGTGTACTTTTCGCCTTTCTTATTGGAGCCGAGGTAGCGGTGCACCAATAAATTAAGCCGGTCCGTGCTTAGCCGACGCTTACTGAGACGCTGCCCTTTGTAAAAGGAAACAAACAAGGGGCCATGGCTGCGACCTTGCTCGGCCAAAAACTGCCGCCAATCCAACAAGGCCCGCACGGGACAGGTCCGCCGGTCTGGCGCGTAAAACACGGCTTTCTCCTCGGCTGCCCCGCTCTGATTGGTTTTGCTGCGCGGCAATTCGATGATCAGGCCCTCGTCGACCTGATGGATATGCTCGATGTTGAGATTGGCTAGTTCTTCCCGGCGAAAGGCGCCCGCCAGCCCGATAAACAGCAAGGCTTTGTCACGCAGACCATCCGGGCGTGTCGTATCGATATCGCCGATAACGCGTTTGAAATACGCCATGGTGAAAGCCGGGGCCTGTTTCTGCTTGCTGCCGATAACCCGCCCAATGCCTTCCAGCTGCGTTTTCACCGTTTCATCTCGCGTGGGGCTGGGGTGGCCACTGAGCTGGTGGGCCTTCATGATGGCCGCTTTGGCCCGTTGGATGGTGGAGAGTTTGCGGCCGGCTTCGGCCAGATAGGTTAGATAAGCGCCCAACGTTTTGGCATCGGCCGGCAAGGCCACGGTTGCGTGCTCCGCGCACCAGCGCTTGAAACGGTTCCAGTCGCCGGCGTATCCTTCTTTGGTATTGGCGGCCCCATCCAGGCCGACCCGGATAAAGTTGATGGTGCCCTCGGCGTAATGGTCAATGCTAAGCGCTTGACCAACCGCTTCGCCTGGTTGACTATTCACCGGTAACTCCTCCATAAGGTAAGCTTCAATAAAAGGCCTGGTTCAAGCAACGACTGCCAAGGACGCTTGTACAGCGTAAGCATGTCCGATAAAATGAAGGTAGTAAATTAGGTCGGATAAGTAAAGGTTATACGACCTAATTACGGAAAAGGTCAATAAAAAATAGCATTGTACAATAATCTTGATTTTGCCTCGAAATCACTAGGAAAAAGTCAAATACTAGGTTGCTCATGCCGAACTCAGTCAATTCTTATATATGCGACTTACCATATATTATTGGCTATTACAGAATGACACAACCGTATGCCAAACCAAGAATTCGTTAACGCGACTTACTGCTTTCAGCCAGCAGGTGACCTGGCGCTTCACTAAGGTTACATTCCAGGGAGCACCGTCCTTAAAATGCTCAGACTGTCATGAATAGCAAACTGTCTCCATTGCTGAACTCAGCAATTAAAAATTGAGCCTCACAAGCCCTGAAGTGTATTAAGCAAGATCATCTGTAAACATAGTACTAACCCACAGCTAGCACGCTTATCTTTTATGTGATTGGCTGATTTGTTACTGACGTACCACTCACTATGTTGACTAAGGTATTGAGATGAATGATACCAACTTCATTTCATTAATACACATGTGCTGTATACCACTAGAAATTGGATATAAATCTCTTAGACTTAAATTTGAGTGACCATGTTATACAAAATATACAAAAGCTGTTTTTATACAAATAGGTAATAACGCAAAGCAGTGATAAAATTTGAACGATGAAGACATTCAACAGCTTCTTAATAAATTTAGCAATCTTGATAGAGTAAGTGAGAATAATGCAAAACATAAATTTGTTAATCAGCATATAACTCTACAAAAATTTGATAAATACGCGTTAATATAGCATTTTTGCATCAAGTTTTATAATTAAATAAACTTTTTATAAAAAAGTATTGCTAACCCTATTGTACGAGTGATAAAATTATACTTATCTTCGCAATAAGATAGCAGCGTTGAGAAAGTAGCAGTTGGTTTGGGAGGTTGCAGGACATAACTGCATATCTCCTGTCTAAGATCACTTATAATCTTAGGTTTATCATATAAATTATATTAAGCATTAATAAGCAATGATGGGTTTATGGCCTCATCACATGCTAATTGCTTAGTATAATATTCCTGTGAGTGATAAGTTAGGCGTTTTCTTCAAACCTCTTTTTCACTTTCAAAAATGCATGCCTAAATGTGTTAAAAAAAACCAGCCACCACGGGATGTGATGACTGGCTTCAGGTACAGCTGGAAGCTATAACGAATTGGACTTCGGAGCTTGCTGCTTGTCCGGTGTAAGTGGGTTAATTACCTCTTATTACTGCTTGACATGTACAATATTGTACGGGAATGTAGCTGCTTTTTTGCAGTTCTTCTGTTCGTACTCGATTGTCTGGCTCAGTATGCCTTCTGTCAAAGGTGTGATCTTTTCAACAACCTGACAATTAGCATAAGTAAGAATCTACTCAGTACCCTTTGACCAAACAGTTGTGATTTCTGCTGGCGCCGAGCGCGGCCGTTATCCTCTACACTTAAGCTAAAGCGGCTACCATTGGTCGTAATATGCCTAACAACTGGGGAAACGAGCATTTTTATCTACGGTCACAACAACCAGATCCAGAGGCGAAAAAGGTACGGGTCCGACCTAGAAATAAGTAAAGGTTAATTAAGACCATAGCTAGGCACCTTTCAGATAAGAGGTTGTCCAATTATGTCCAATATCATCTAACGCTTTGTTGCTGCAGATGCTTGACCAACTTTTCAGATTCATATACTCATGGGTAAGTTTCAAGTTTTCAAAAGCACGGGTAATAGCCAGTACTATTACCGCCTTCGCGCGAGCAACAACGAAATCATCCAGCCCGGCGAAGGCTATACCACTAAAGTCAATTGCTTAGCAGGCATTGCATCGGTGAAAGCTAACTGCCGTTCCGAGCGGTTCGATAAAACCTATGTTGCTAGTCAGTATGGCTTTAACCACAAAGCCAGCAATGGTGAGATTATTGGGCGCGGCGAGAAATACACTACTAGCGCCAACCGCGACAGTGGTATTGCTGCTGTTATCCGAGAAGCACCCGGTGCTCTTGTAGAAGATAATACTTTAAATAAGTAAGAGGAAAAATCTTATGAACTCTTCTTGCCTATTCTTTGAACATTGTAACAACCGAGCTAAGTCATAATAGATAGGTCTCAAATGGAATTAGCTAATACACAGTTAAAAAACTTTGTTGATCGCATCCGGCTTTCGGCTGATGCTATGCCAAAGTATCGGACTCAGATCACCAATCTGCGCAACAAGCTGCAAGCTAAAATTGATGCAGATAACAGCACAGGCATCAAGGTAACTCGCTTCATCATCGCGGGTTCTTGGAAAAAACATACAGTACTACGTCCTAAAGGCGAACACCCGGTAGATGTGGATCTCGTGCTATTTGTAAGTGGTGACGAGTCGCTGCAAACTGACGTTGATAAGCTGCACGACTTCGTAGTGAAATACTTACTCGAAATTTATCCGATTAAGGAAGTGGGCGATGTTGAAGCGGAAGGTAAAACGAAAGCCATTCGTATTGTTTTTAAGGGAACAGGGCTGGAAGTGGACATTGTGCCAGTTGTACCACTACCTAATTCTGCTACTTACGTGTGGCAGCCTGAGCGCGGCGGTGGAGGCCGTTACATCACTAGTGTAGACGGGCAACTCGATCATGCGGCAGCCGCTCGCAAGCGCAATCCTCTGTATACCTCTGTTGTGCGGATGCTGAAATACTGGCGCAATCACCAAGAACTGAAGCCAGAACTCACTTCATTCGCGATTGAGTTGGTAGTGGATTACCTCGACGCCACTTATGGTGTGAAGTCCAGCACTGAAGAGAGCATCATCCGGTTTTTTGGCTTCGTTAGTGGCCGGCTCTTCCCCACTATTTCCTTTCCAAATGCCATCAACCAAGTTGGGTTGCTTCCTTTAGGCCACCCAGTATGGATTGCCGACCCAACCAACAACGAGAACAATGCTGGCAATAAAATAACCACCTCGTCATGGACCGAGGTGAAGGGAAAGGCCTTGGTAGCTTTCGAGGCCTTGAACTACGCCCAGGCAAAAGCTGACGGTGGTGGTACGGTAGACGAGTGGAAGGAAGTGTTTGGCCCCAGCTTTTCAATTGATGCTTAAGCTATTTCTGCGCTATGACTTACGGAACTGTTACTAACACCGCCACCTACACGGTGGTGGACATACGCAAAACATTTGAAAATTTTGATGCCGACCTGCGCATGATTGCGAAGCGCACTGACACGTGGACTTCAGATTACGTGGGGCGCGTCGTACATGACGTAGTGAAGTTGGCCGAAAAGCACTACCTAGAGTACGTGGACATTAGGCAGGTGAACGCTGCTGGCGAAGTGCTGCAAGTTTCCAGGTTCCGAGTTAACTCGGAGGGCAGCGCTATGGCTGGAGCACGCCCTGGCGGCAACGATTGGGGGCCGGTGTATGGCTCCTCACTCTCAGTCCAGTTGAGCTACAGCACGGCTTGGCACGCGCTATCCGCCGCGCAACAGACGGCCTATCAGACCAACAACGGCTTTAAAATTGGGTGGGTAACCGCCTCTTCAACCTCATACTCCCACTTGACGCGAGGAACCGACCGAGCTTACGCTGCTAAAGGCTACGAACTAAACCGCGAAGATTACAAATAACCTATGGCTGATTCTACGATTTTCGACAGTACTATTGAACTGCCCATGGCGGAGCTAAAGCAGCGCGCGGCCAGCCTAATAGGATTTGAGCGGCGTTTCGCGCGCGTGTTCGCCAATCTCAAGCAGTTGCTAGCTCCAGACGAGCTGAAAGCTTGGAGCACTATACACCATGGCAAATTGCTGCCCGCAATTGCCTCGTTGGCCGACCGGTACCCGCTCGTGATTCTAGCGGGCGATGCGGGCACCGGCAAAACAGTTTCGGCCGAAGTCATTGCTGACCGCATGGTGCGCGAGATGAAGAAGGAAGGCTTTTTCATTAAGCTCAGCACACGGGTACGGGGCGAGGGCCTGCATGGGCAAATGGCGCAATTGGTAAATGACGCCTTCGCGCAGCTGAAAAAGCTGGCAGGCAAAGATAAGCTAGCTTTTTTACTCATCGATGAAGCGGATGCAATTGCCACCTCCCGTGCTACCGCCCAGATGCACCAAGAAGAAAAAGCCGCAGTCAACACGCTTATTCAGAAGATAGACGAAACGCGCGAGCTCAAGGGTCGAACAGTGGTTTTTATGTCCACTAACCGTCTACATTTCCTTGATGAGGCCATTGTGCGGCGGGCAGCGATAGTTATGCAATTTGACCGTCCAGATGAATTAGAGCGGCAGGAGTTGCTAGAAAAAGAACTAGACGGGGTGAGCTTAACCCCTAAGGAGTTGGCTGAATTGGTGGCCCTGACCGGACCGGAAGTTAACACTGGGATAGGCTACTCTTTCTCGGACTTGCGCTTGCGCCTAGTACCCGAAGCTATTGCCCTAGCATACCCCGACAAGCCGCTGACTTTCGCCGCACTGAAGGAAGCTGTTGGCAATATGCAGCCTTCCCCACCCATTCAAGCATGAGACAAGTTATCGTGGTAGCGCTCGTATTTATTATGGGCGTCGCGGTTTTTTTGATAACCCGCGCTTACCCGACAGGCAACCCATGGGCGGCACTGGCGGTGGGGCTGCTGGTGAACTTAATTTCCACACCGGTGTACGTTGGACTGGTGGATCTGCTGTTCAACTTGCACCAAGTGCCCCTGTGGTTAAAGACGCAGTTAGTGTACCGGAATAAAGATGTACGTCTGTCGATTGCGTACTTGTTTCGGATTCGGGTGAAAGATAAGTATCTACTTGTGCGCAACCGCAAAGGTAATTATTACCAGCTCGTGGGGGGTGCCTATAAGACGTTGCCAGGGGTTGAGCACGTGTTTACGCGCTACAAAGTGAAACCAGATAACCGATTTGAAACGGACCACGGCGTAGCCAAGAATGACCTACGGTTCCGAGTGCCTGGGCGCTACGTACTAGCTATGCTGCGTTGGTTTGATTCCCGCGAGAGTCGAGAGATTTCGCAGTGGCGGGAGTTCTGCGAAGAACTGCTCACAACCGGCATTCTGCCTAAGCACCCCTTTCGCTACATCGATTACAAGTATGCATGCAAAGTGCAAACACCTATGCAGGAGGCTAAGCAGTTACATTGCCAAGAAATTTTGGTCTTTGAAATTTTTGACTTGGTTCCTAACGATGAGCAGCGGCAACTGCTCGAAGACCTGCTGGCCGAAGGTGATTCGCTTGAAGTCAAGTGGGCTGATGAAACCTTGATTCAAAGTTTGGGATTTGACCAACGAACTAAACACGAGGAATACCGCATTGGCCCGCATACAAAGTGGGCTCTTAATGCCCGTTGGAGCAACGATTAAGGGTGCAACCACACAAGTAATATATGGCCACTTATCAACTCGGAGATTATATTAAGCTGCTCGCCAAGCCTAACGAAGACGCACGCATCGTGTTGCAAATTATGGAGAACGACAATAAACCGCTAAAATGCATTCCTAATTCAGAGGCGAACGCACTGGATGGCTTTTTTAATATGGAGGCCTATTCGGAAGCGGAAGTAAGAATGGCGAAGCCCTGGGAATACTCGCTACAAAGCCCCCGAGAATTAGTAAAGGATGCTTTTTATAAAGCTTTCACTGAATTTCGCAACTTGGTTCCTCAAGAGCAACAGTTTAAAGCCTTTAGGGAAATTGCCGAAAAATTTGAAAAAGACCAGCGAGCTGGGTCCGAAGCGCAAGACATATTAAATGCCATCATAGAGCGGTTTAATCGGACACCAGGGACGCATTGGCACAACATCGTGGTGCATTTCTATTTGGCCCCGTTAGTGCCTACTTCTGGCTATGAGATATTAACCTTTTTATTTCACTGGGCGACGCACCGTTACACTATGCCGCCACGAGATGTGGACGAAACAAGATAGGAGTTTAATACAAATCAAATTGGCAGAAGTAAAGTAAGTCGAAACATGATCTTCCAATGCTAACATCTACTACTATGACAAGCTAGCTAATACAGGTTGTGGCATTCTAGCGATAGGTGTTCCTGATATGTCACAACCATTTTTTCGCATTTGGCTGCTCGTTGACCAAAAGTTACTTTCCAAAGAAGAATGTCCTTAGGCGCAGAGAACTTGCTCTAGCTAGCTTATGTTGCTAAAACAGAGCGCCTTGCTTTTATAGCTTTCTGCTTCGACAACATTTTTACAATTGTCTTTGTATATTTGACCTAGCAAGAGAATAGCTCTTGACACATTATCAATAGGCAAAAGGTTGGCCTTCTACCATAACTCGCCTCACGCGGGGGTTGCCAGTATTGGCACGGGTGGAGGAGAACCTTTTGCCTTTCTTTTTGCCCTATAGAATTGGTTTTTCGAAGGGACTGGCGAGTTGCGTATCGAAGGGGTTCGCAGGGTTGTAAAAGTTCCCTCTTCCCGCATAATGCGCTTCATCGTAGAGATCCACGATACGGGCATACTTCGTTTGCAGCGCCTTAAAGAACCGACTTTCATCTTTGTAGATGTACCGTTGTAGGGCCCATAGGCAGTAATCGACTATACTAAGTTCCGGATACTGACTACTAAGGACAATACTCGATTTATACACAATTTTCTTGGGCGTTGGCCTGTGCGCGTTGTCCTTGGCCAAGGCTTTCTCAACTGCTTCTTGAAAGCGACTCAAATTATTTTTGGCCCGTTGCGCTAAATAGATCGAGTGCTCTCGTTGCTCCTCATGCATGCAATCTTTGAGCAGATGATGCAGCAAATCAAAATAAAACTCGGTTGGATTGCTGTTGTGCTTTCTAGTGAAGATATCGAGTTTCTTGCGGCCAATCACGATATGGATCGAAAAGTCTGGCAGTTTACGTAACCGCTCAAAGAATTTCGCTCGCACTTCCGGGTGATCATCCTTAGCGTGTAGATACCAGTTTGGTTTGGCAACCGACGGAATCGAATTGTAGAGCTCATCCTGCAGGATTTCCTGCTGAAACGCTAGTACCTGTTCGCGAAGCATTCTGCGATTACTCGTACTCAGTAAGCCCATCAACAGCAAGGGCTGGTACCCCTTCTGGCCTTGTAGCAGCTTTTTTTTCGCACCGTAAAAATTAGGGTCCCCGCACTCGTCGATAAATAAATAGTGTGCTAGAATGGGGGTGCGCAGTTCGGTATTCATTTATTCAATAGCAGACTGAGGGCATTTCGCTTCAGAACTCAGCCTAAAGGTAGAGACAACCCTGATCAGGAGTAAAGCCACCGACCGATCTACTCCCTTATTATTTTACAATAGGCATCGGTCAACCCATAATTGCTAAAGCATAGGACTGTTATTTAGCCTCGTCACAGTTAGTGAAGGTGATTCAGGAGAACGACACGATAAGGTCAAAAGTGGTGCGACCCTACTGATCGAGCAATATTAGTAGAGTTTGACACTATGCCAATAATCAAGTGGATATCAGTGGAAAGCAAGAAGCGACTTTTAAGTCATCGAAAGCGGAAAACATAATTGTCTTCTTTGTAGGTATTGGTATGCTGCTTGCCTGGCAGAGAAGTAGCCATTATCTTTCGCGTCTACTTAATAACAACCTGTCTGTTCTTACATTAAGCTTATTTCCTGCGTTTAAAACGCATTCTTTCTTTTTTCTTATCTTTTATCACCCTGTATGAAGCTACGGCTACTACTTCTACTTACCCTTCTTTCTTCGTCCCCTAGTTTCGCCCAACTGACCATGGTCAATCCCACAGAGCAGGTGGTGTCCGTGGCTATTGGCTTTTATGTCGAGAAAGGATTATTTAAAGGATGGAATACTAAGGGATGGATGCCCATTGCGCCCCACGACTCGATTACCTTATTGCCTACCGGAATTGCGGGCGGCACCTTTTATTACCATGGGGTGAGTACGGCCTGTGATCAAGGTTATACGGGCAACTATGCCCTCTTTGTACATCCCAAGGAAGCCTTTGCTATTGCCAACGCGGGTACTGACACCCCGGTCACGCTCAATAAGGAGGTGAAGAAGGTAGGATTTGTTAAAGTCGATCTTCCGGCGGGCCAGCGCTCCTATCGGTTACGCTTGCCCGCGCTTAACTGCACCCAGCAGGGACGCCGAACCGGAGAATGGCTGGTTTACCTGGATCGGGATAAAGAAGAGGTACTCAAACCGGACCAGGCGACATATGTGCGCCGCATCAACTACCAACAAGGCGTACCTACGGGCTTGGTGCGTGATTACTATTGGCCCAGCAATAAACTGCAGTGGGATGGCAAGCTCCAGAGTGAGCACCCTGCCATGCCGCAGGGTACCTGCATCACGTATGATGAGAGTGGTAGAAAGCGGGAAGAGCTTGTTTACCAGAACGGACGAGCCACTGGCCCAGCCCGGCGGTGGGATGCAACCGGGAAAGAAGTTATAACAACCAAGAAATACCGTACCGTAAAAGTATTGGAGCCGCAGCAAGGCTATCTGGTTAGTTACTACAATCCAGGTAATAGCCGCACAGTGATTCCGGTGCAATTACCGCCGAACACGGTTTCCTGGTATTATGAATTTACGGCCTTCCGCAATGAGGCTCAATTACAGGCGGCGCGAGCCCAATTCAAACTGGTATCGGAACTCTCGCGGCTCGTCGATAATACGGGAACCCTGACGTTAGCCCTCAATGCCTTGAGCACCCCTCCTGGGGGCAGTATCTGCAACGTGTATTTGCTGGGCAATACCCAGCAGACTGACCTGTTTCAGGCCAAGAAAGAGTTCTCGTATCAGCGCGAGGGTACCCGTAGCAGTCTTACGTCCGCCGTGGTGCCGGTATCACAAACTGCGAGTCAACAGGTGTACCTGGGCCTACAGAATCCGGACAATCTTTACGGCATCCATTATGCTCTGGAAGTCGTGGCAGTCGTCGAGGAGTAGCGACTGCCGTTGCCATCGACTGTTTGTGCTTTAATAGAACTGGGAGATGGTGACTCCGAACGAATACCCCGCATCTAGAGTGCTATTATATCTACTACTTGTCACGCCATCTTTTCAGATGGCAATTTACCTTATGTACCCATGACTGAATCTTTATTATTGCTCCTCCTAGCGGCACTTGTGTTCTTGTTGCTGCAACGTAAAAAAAGCAAAACCACAGAGCAAGAACTTGTTCAACTGCGTGCTACGACCGAGCAACAGGAAGCTGCCGCTCGGCTGCGGGAAGCGCAACTGCAGCAGGAGCTAGATCAACTCCGTCCCTACCAGCCGATCTTAGATGCTGAGCAACACGCCCAACAGGTTCGCACTGCGGCCAATAACGAAGCCGCCGTGCTCCTAACGCGGGCCCAACGGGAAGCGGCCGACCTCCGTGCGGCCGCGACCACGGAACGGCAACAAGCCCGCGCGGAAGGCAAGGAGATCCGGGAGCAGGCGGGCGTCAAGGCACGGGTCCTGCAAACCCAGGCGGAGGGCGTATTGCTCAACGCAACTACGGAAGCGGCCCGCATCGTGGCGACCGCCAATCAACGCGCCGAAGATATTGCGGGCGAGGCTTTATCGGCCGCTCGCAACGCAGCAGGGTTGGAGAAGACGATTCAAGCCCTTAAAAATACGATTAGTGGCTATGGCGACCAGTATTTAGTCCCGTCCTACACATTGCTGGATGACTTAGCCGAGGAATTCGGGCATGCGCAAGCGGGTATAGAATTGAAAAACGCCCGGGAGCGCACTCGTTTCTTCGTGCGTGCCGCCACGGCGGCACAGTGCGACTATGTTGAAGCAGTACGCAAAACAACGGCGGTGAACTTTGTAACTGATGCCTTTAACGGCAAAGTCGATACAATCTTAGCCAGCGTCAAACACGACAACTATGGCACCTTAGCTCAGCAGATTAAAGATGCTTACGCGCTGGTCAACAACCTGGGCAAGCCTTTTAAAGAGGCGCGCATCACGCCCGAGTATCTGGGAGCGCGCCTAGAAGAACTGCGCTGGGCTACTATTGCCCACGAATTGAAGCTGCAAGAGCGCGAAGAGCAGCGCCTGATCAAAGAGCAAATCCGGGAAGAGGAGAAAGCCCGCCGGGACTTCGAAAAAGCACAGCGTGAGGCCAGCAAACAGGAAGATACGTTGCAAAAGGCCATTGACAAGGTGCAGCAACAGGCGGCGAAAGCGTCAGATGAGCAACGGGCCGCATTTGAGTTGCAATTACAGGAGCTGGAAGGGCGGCTACAGGTCGCGCAAGAGAAGAATCAGCGGGCCTTGTCAATGGCTCAGCAAACCAAGTCGGGCCACGTCTATATTATCTCCAATATCGGCTCCTTTGGCGAGCATGTGTACAAAATTGGTATGACCCGCCGCCTCGAACCCTTGGACCGCGTGCGAGAGCTCGGCGATGCGTCGGTCCCCTTCGAGTTTGATGTCCATGCCCTGCTCTTTAGCGAAGATGCACCGGCGCTGGAGCGGGACTTACATCGTCATTTCATGCGTCAACAGGTCAATAAAGCAAATCCGCGCAAAGAGTTTTTCCGGGTTGACCTCCCTCAAATCCGAGCAGAGATCGAGCGCCTCGGTATTGATACTAAATGGACGTTGTCCGCTGCGGCCCATGAGTACCGCGAGAGCCTGGCTATTGAGCAGGCCTTAACGAACAACACCATTGACCGGGCAGAGTGGGAGCGATTTCAACTGGAAAATGCTCCTACCGAACTAGAAGCCGAAGAACAAGAATTATAAGCAATCCGCGCCTATGCCTACGTTTTTAGCCATTCTTAATCTATCCTTTATATGAGTTGGAAAGGAGCCGCCCGTTCGTTTGCCGCCACGGCCCGGCGTATGGAACGCAATCAACAGCGCCGCGCCCGTGTCGCAGCCCAGCAGTTCAAGCAGTTGCAGAAAGAACAGGCCGTTACAAATGTGGCCCAGGCCGTCGCTGACTACAACGACTATGTGAGCGTGATAAAGTCAGTGCATCACGATTGCAGCGAGCCAGTTAACTGGGCCTCTATGCAGCACGAGCAGCCTCCAGTAATTCCTTCTCCCAGTGTGGAGCACGAGCGAACGGCCCAAGCTGCCCTGGAGACGTACCAACCGGGATTTTTTGACCGCTTGTTCAAGCGTGGGCCGGGGAAGATTCAAGGTCTACAGCAGGCCCTGACTGACGCCCGCCAGCGCGACGCGCAACTCACGGCAGAGCGTCAGGCGGAATATAATCGCCAGTGTATCGAATGGCAAGATCGGCAAGACCTCACCCGTCAAGTGCTGGCCAAGGATTCCGATGTGTACCAGCAGGTGCTAGAAATTTTCAAGCCCTTCGACAGCATCAGCCAATTGGGTTGCCAGCTGGAATTTACCTTCACGGCGGACCACATCGAAGTAGACGTGCACGTGAATACGGCGGACATCATCCCCGATTTCGTGGTGAGCCAATTAGCCAGCGGTAAGCTATCGCGCAAGGCGCTTCCAATCAGCAAATTCAACGAGCTCTACCAAGACTATGTATGTGGTTGCCTACTCCGCGTCGCACGCGAAGTGTACGCTCACCTTCCCATCCGCCAGGTAGTAGTACACGCCTTGACCAAGCAGCTCAATCCCGCTACGGGTCGCATCGAAAACCAAGTTATCGTCTCCGTTGCTATTCCGCGTACCACGCTCGATCAGCTTAATTTCACCGCTCTTGATCCATCTGACTCGATGCGCAACTTCAACCATACCATGAAGTTCACTAAGACAGGTGGATTTCAGGCCGTAGACCGATTTGGCCTTGCCGCCCCACTGGTCACGAGAAAAAAGTAACGAGCCTACAACTTAAATTAGATGAACCGTAATGTTAAAAAACTAATATTTTCATCTATATCGCAGTACTCCCTGATCTGACTTAAAGCGGTAAGCTTGAAGCAATCTTCGACTGACATATTACCGTTCATATGTAAATATTTTGACAAGCTAAGCAGAAGGCTTTGATTTTGATTACTGCATTATATTTAAAGCACTTGCTGACTTTGCTCGTATGTAATACTTACTTCTACAAGCCGCCCATTATAATTATACCTTTAACTATTTTGTTGAATCATAATAGGTTTAAAGTTTCCCTTATTCAATTATCCCACATATCCAGATTAAGTTCGAAGATGCTTCTTCATAGAAAAATAACGGGTTAGGTTATTTCTTACGACTAATAAAATCAGTGGCAACACTGATTTTATTAGTCGTAAACGTTTTTAACTATGTTCTGATATCGCGTATGCCAAACACCTTATGTATAGCAAAGTTTCAGTCAAGCTTACTCACAACGGAAAGCCAACCGTATGGAGTGGTAAACAAGCAATCAAGCTGATTTCGTGTCAGTTTATACTGATACTATTGTTTCTTAGAACTGCTTGTTGTCAATCTATTCCGCCACCTGTAGTTGCGCGTCCCGTTGAAGTTGATTTGTCTAATCTAGAGGTAAAGAACAAACTTCCTTTTGATGCTCCTTTTGTAGTTATCACTACTCCAACGGATAAACTTGATGAATTAAAAATTAGTAATATACAAGAGGGCGCCGGGTCTTCAGTAGGATCAAACCTTATGGTACCTGGTATGACTATTAAATGGTCCCGCAAGACTAGTGAACCATTAAATGGAAAGTATGATACGGAAAGAGCTAGCTTATATTATACTACTATCAATGGGGAATATGCTAGACCTAATAGATTATATATTATTACAATAGAAGGCTATAAAGATGGTAAACTCGTCCGCTCTTTTGAACTGGAGGCTTATACTGAGACAACCCTAGAAGATAATGTGAAGTTAGATTTCGGGGTCGGCTATGCGCCTAAACCCAGAGCTATTTTTGGACTTTCATCAGTTCACCTTCATGCTACTGCAATCAATGAAGATACTGATCTCGTTGTTGATAAATTATCGGTAGTGCGACAATTTTTAGTCCGGACCAGTTTTTTTATAGGATTGTCTCCAATTACGTTTAGTGAAAGAACAGAGCAACCTATCAAAGAGCGGTATGCTCTTGGAAACTTTGTTTACGGAGTGGGGTTTCGCTCTCCATTTTATGGGAAGTGGATGAAATGGAGTAGAGTAGCAAAAAAGAATCCTGATTTTGGTAGAATGTTCTTACAGCCAATGCGCCTGAATATAGGCGTGTTAAACTTTTCGCAGGCTAACCAGAATCCTGCCATCACTAAGGATGTTAACAAACGAGCAATGTTCGTAAGCTTAACATATGATTTACATATTGCTGCAATTCTTGGACCTATTGGTAAAATACTACAATGAGAAGTCTATCGCGGATCGTGTGGGCGATACCTGCTCTACTTATTTTTAGCTGTTCTACACTTGAGGATCCAAGTTTAGTCGAGCCAGAACAAGTTCTGCAGTTAACTGTGCAAGGTAAAACCGAGTTATTGGGCAACGGTAAAGACAAGACTGCTCTCATAGCACGCCTACCTAAAGGCACTACTCAACAGGAAGTTACCTTCACAACATCAGGCGGTAGCTTTGTCTTCAACAACTTGAAGACGATCAAGCAGTTTGCTGATTCAGTAAATGGAGGATATTGCTATACCCGAACCGTTTTAAAAACAGATACAACTAAAGGGGTTGTTTATATCATCGCTGAAACGCCCAATGCTAGGCGTCAGAAATCGGTCACTTTCATTCGTTAGGTATGCCACAAGATAAAGAATTGGAAGAAGCAAGACACCGGCTTCAACAACTAGCAATAGAAAACCAAAGAGCGTCTTTTACAGAAGGAGTAATGAGTTCTGAGGAGTATGGTTGTTGCACTTTAATCAAAGGCAGTAGCGAAGTGTCCGAACCCGGAGTCACCGAAACGCAATGTGACAAAGAAGCTAGGCGTATGCGTGCGCGCTGCCGATTTAGTCCTGGCTCCAACTGTTGAGCTGAATTAACTCCTGGTATGAACGGCTTTTTAACATAGTAGTCGTTCTTTGTTGGAGTGATATATAGGTCTCTTAGCCATTACTGTTATATCAAGCAAGCCTTCAACACTTCCCGACGGACCCTTGCAAATCAGACCATCTTGGTTTGTATGTATAGGGGCAGCAGTTTATGTTTCCATTTTTTTTCATGATATGATGACTCATCCTACTTCTATAAAGTAGTGTGCTCAATTATATCTACTCATATAATTATTTAACTCTGACCTACTAGTTGATTAAGTTGTAAACCTAGTGCGTGGCGCCTAGCAACAAGTACGTTTAACAATTTTTTGAAAGATTCAAATGCTGTAATATCCTGACGGAGATGGATGGCTTGTGAATGCCATACATGAGTTAATAAGTCAGCTATAGGCTCTAATATCTTATCCCAATATGACAACTCTGGTTGGCTGCAGGTTATTGGGTGCGCTAGCCATTGTAACCCTTCCAATATCATTCCGCCAGCAGCTGGCTTTGCTAAAAAAGTTGCCATTGCCCTTGCATTTTGAGGATTGCCAATGTTAGTACGTGCCCATGTAGCCCAACGTGGGCGCAGGCTCTCGGCCAAACCTTGGTGTTCAGAATACCAATAATTAGGGAAATCAAGCGCCAGCAGCGACCGCCACTGTTCACCTTTGGCATTAGACAACGTGCGATCTACTAGAGTCCAGGATGGATTGAGTAAGGCGTAGTCAATCATCTCACGCCATACTTGTTGCAATGAAGCATTGCTTGGCAGCATAAATGCCTGTCGAGTCCATTCAAACAAAAACTTTTTGATCCACTCGTATGCCCACAACCCGAGCGCAAGTATGGGCTCCCAAAAGCGACGAGCTTCCTTTGGTGGCAGTTGAGGAAGCCATATTACTACCTGGCTAAAAAACCACGAGTCAAATTCTCTTGGAAAACCATCCAATTTTATCCGCTTTTCTCCTAACTCTGGTTGCAAACGAGCTAGCATATCTGTCAATGTTTGGAGCCAGAAAGAGAGCCAAGTGGGTTCCTTAACTGGTGTTGGTAGTCCAGCATAGGCTGCTGCCATTAAGTCTTCTTGGAAAGGGTGCGGCTTAAGTTCGCGCCCATATACTGGACTCTCCCATACCTGTTTTCGGCGCCGCCGACCTGAAGACTTAGTTAGCGTATTGAGTCTAGGCAATGTGCTATCCAGTTGGCGTTCCACGAAGGCTGTTAGCCACCCATCGCGCTGAAGGTCTAATGCATTAGTGATCCGCGCAACTAGCTTCGGCGTAAGTTGATATGTCATCTTGCCGTTTGGGTATGCTCGTTGATACCATTGCCAAGCTCGAAGCATTCGTAAATGAGCTGCGCGATAATAATCTAGTCCAATATAAGATCGATGGTCAGCAGCTTGCTTGATAAAACGGCGGAGCCCTTCCACTGAAGCAGTGAGCATCAAGCGACCCACCGCCTGACGGACTTCTTTCGATTCATTGTCTTCTACCCACAATACAGGTAATCCTTCTGCAATAAAATCGGACGGGTGTAGCCCACCCACTCCTCTTAATTCTGTTTCTTCGTTGCGTTGTTTCCAAAGCTCTTGAGTTCCTGATAGGAGCACCAATGCGGCCCAAGCTTGCCGCTCGGGATATTGTGCGAGCCATTGCTGTCCACGCAACAGAAAAATAGTTGCAGTAGCTGCAGCGACTGCGTGTGGATTGCTAAATGAGGAAGCTCTGGCTAACACTGCTTCCCTAACGTTTTCCAGAAACTTCACTTCCTCCCAAAGCTGATTTAGTTCTTGTTCGCTCAATGCTCCATCACTAGCATTGTCGATCACTTTGCGTTTTGTAATTGCGGAGGAAAGAATTCCGTCAATGCGGCTGTTCGTCCGTGAAGCCTCTGATTCTACCTGCTGCTCTAGCTGTTCCCGATATACAGCACGTTGCTGAGTAGGTGATATCTGAGTGAATATGTAGTTGTCAATATTGAAATAGTCAATAAACGTGGCGTAGTAGCCGGGAGCATTGTTGGCCCCTAACTTTAACTGCCACTGATGCCGCACTCTCTCAAAAAACTCGCGCGAATCTTCAACCTCGAGAAAATGTAATTGTGCTATTTTTTGGAATGATGATTTTCGGTGTGACAAATGCTGCCACTCATGTAACTCTTCGCGACGTTTCTGAGACTTAACAAGACCATGTCTTGTCCTGAAAAAAGTTGACCGTTTGGAGTTAGTCCGCCTGTACGTTGACC
>NZ_CAXTBM010000053.1:21141-38290 GCF_964242765.1 uncultured Hymenobacter sp. | reverse complement strand
CGTTCTCCATCCACACCCGGTACATGTTCTTGAACTTGGGCGGGTGCAGCTTGATTTCGTCGTTTTCCACTACGGCCAGTGCCGGCTTAGCTAGGTGTTCCATTTTCAGGAACCACTGCAAGCTCAGGCGCGGCTCAATTACGGCCCCGGTGCGCTCAGAAGTTTGCAGCACGCTGGCGTACTCCTCCACCTTATCAAGCAAGCCCGCCGCTTCGAGGTCCTTTACGATGTTGCGGCGCGCCGCAAACCGATCCTGGCCGACATATAGTTCGGCTTTCTCGTTGAGCGAGCCATCGTTGTTGAGAATGTCGATAACGGGCAGGTTGTGCTTCAGCCCCAGCTCATAGTCGTTCAGATCGTGTGCAGGCGTCACCTTCAGCGCGCCCGTCCCAAAATCAATACTTACGTACTCATCCAGAATAACTGGAATCTCACGCCCTAGCAACGGAATCCGCACTTTCGCGCCGTGCAGGTGCTGATAGCGCGGATCGTTCGGGTTTACGGCCACGGCCACATCGGCCATGATGGTTTCGGGCCGGGAAGTGGCAACAGTCAAATATTGTTGGCTTGAATTTGTCTCTCCCAAGACAACATCTATTTTCTCTCCTTTCGTAGCAACCACCTCATACCGCAAGTGGTACATTTTGGCCAGGGTATCCTTGGCAATTACTTCCTCGTCGGACAAGGCGGTGCCACCTTGGGGGTCCCAGTTCACCATCCGGATGCCACGGTAGATAAGGCCCTTTTGGTGCAGGTCCACGAACACGCGCAGGACGGCTTGGGTGAGTTCGGGCTCCATGGTGAAGCGGGTCCGGTCCCAGTCGCAGGAAGCCCCGAGCTTCTTGAGTTGCTCTAGAATGATGCCGCCGTATTTCTCTTTCCACTCCCAGGCGTGCTCCAGAAACTGCTCCCGGGTCAGGTCTTTCTTCTCGATACCTTTCTCCTTGAGCAAGGCCACCACCTTTGCTTCGGTGGCAATGGAGGCGTGGTCGGTACCGGGTACCCAACAAGCTTCCTTACCTTGCATGCGGGCACGGCGCACCAACACATCCTGAATGGTATTGTTGAGCATGTGGCCCATGTGCAACACACCCGTTACGTTGGGTGGTGGAATCACCACCGAATAGGGTGTTTTTAGCGGGTTGGCCTTGGCTTTAAAGAAGCCCTGTTCCTGCCAGCGCTGATACCATTTGGCTTCAACATCGGCAGGATTGTACGTTTTGGCGATAGACATCGACAATAGAAAAAAGACAGTTTATATTAGCCGCAAAAGTAGGGTTTTACGGTCGTGACTTGATAGAACCTAATTGGCTATCGTGAGCGGTTGGTATTAATTCCGACTTTAATCACAAATTAACACAGTAAAATCAAAGATAAACACTAAATTTGATACCCCAAGTCGATGCCTGGATGAGCTTACCCTATATCTCGCTATTTTGATATAACCAGTGAACCACTCCAACATTAACTTCTCTTTTCTGCTGTATGGCTGCTTTGTTTAAATTCCGTAAAACTTTTTCCCCGCAGCCACCAGCTTCCACTGCTCCGGCGGCAACTGAGTTGGTTGCTGCAAGTGCACCTGTTGCCACCGATACAATTCGCATCGGCATGGGCCAGTTGCTGGTCGAGGGTGGCGAGCCCGACCGCAACCTTGACCGCGCAGCCCTCATGATTGCCGAAGCGGCTACCCGCGGTTGCGACGTCATTCTGTTGCCTGAAACGCTGGACTTTGCCTGGACTCATCCCAGCGCCCTCACGGAGGCCCAACCGATTCCGGGTCCTTACTCTGACCGGTTGAGTGAGGAAGCCATTCGCCATCAGGTTTACGTTTGCGCGGGCCTCACCGAAAAAGCCGCCGATGGCCGGGTTTATAATGCGGCACTGCTCATCAATCCCAAGGGCGAGATTATCACCAAGTACCACAAAATCAATCTACTCACGGTGGAGCAGCCTTATTACGCAATAGGGCAAACGCTGAATGTAGTAGACACTCCGCTCGGCAAAATTGGCGTCAACATCTGCGCCGACAACTTCATCGATGGCCTCTCCATTGGCCACACGCTGGCCCGTATGGGCGCCGAATTTATTCTCTCGCCCTCATCCTGGACCGTGGATTACTCTATCACGGAAGAGCATGATCCGTACCGCGAGAAATGGGTGAAACCTTACTCCATTTTGGCCCGGCTCTACAACGTGGCGGTGGTTGGCACCACTTCCGTCGGTTATATTGTAGGAGGACCTTACGAAGGTAAAAAAAGTGTGGGCTGTTCGCTAGCAGTGGACGCCGCCGGCATTCGGGCCCAAGGTAAATTCAACGAATTTGCAGGCGATTTGGTGGTAGTCGATATTCCGCGGCCAGACCGCGCCGAAAAGGGCACGCAAATTGGTGAGATGCTGTTGCGCAAAGGTTTCAAGTTCGATACCCTTCCGTCCTGAGTCCGTATTACCGGAATCCATGGGGTTCCTCTCCTTGTTTTGTTTTTCCTGCTCCATTCTCTCTACTGGAATTCGCAAGATTCCAAGACCAACCTACTCTCCCTTAATTTCAGTTAAACATGGAGATTCGTACTCGCGAAGGTACTTTACCCCAGTACTCTACCGCGCAAGCCTACCAACGCTGCACCCGTTGCATCATGGATACCACCGTTCCTGGCATCACCTTCGATGGCCAGGGCGAATGCAACTTCTGTGAAGTACACAGCCACATGGACCGAGCTTTTCCGCTTGGCGAAGCTGGCCGGCGGAAAGTGCAGGAAATAGCCACTGATATTAAACGACTCGGCCGGGGCAAGAAATACGACTGCGTGTTAGGCGTGAGCGGCGGCCGCGACTCGTCGTTTACCCTCTGGTACTGCGTGGTAAAACTAGGCTTGCGCCCGTTGGCCGTGCATTTCAACGACGGCTTTGGCAACCCAGTTGCGGGCGAGAACATGGTGAAGGCCTGCCACAAGCTCGGGGTGGAAATGCGTACCATCA
Organism: uncultured Hymenobacter sp.; assembly: GCF_964242765.1. Classification (NCBI taxonomy): domain Bacteria; kingdom Pseudomonadati; phylum Bacteroidota; class Cytophagia; order Cytophagales; family Hymenobacteraceae; genus Hymenobacter; species uncultured Hymenobacter sp. Next base: position 35,314 of record NZ_CAXTBM010000053.1, on the reverse strand, counting down.
CCTCGGATTGGCGCGAATCGAAAGATTTGAAGATTGCCTTCTTGAAAGCGTCCACGCCCGATATGGAAGAAGGTACCGACGTGGGTATTGCAACTGCCCTGTATGGGGTGGCCGCCAAAGAGGGTATTCAGCGCATTGTTATTGGGCAGTCGTTTCGAACGGAAGGCATTGCTCCGCTTACTTGGAACTACCTGGATGGCAAGTACTTGAAAGCGGTGCACAAGCGGTTTGGAACAGTACCGTTGCGCCCATGGAAAGCCGATGACCCAGGCTTCCATCTGGATTTAGAGCAGATGTTTTACTACGCCTTCATTCGCCGCATAAAAACGGTGACGCTGCTTTACCACGTGGATTACGTGCGGGCCGACGTAGATGAATTGCTGGTCCGGGAACTGGAGTGGGTGAACCCGGGAGCCCACTACTTCGACGACCTTTACCAGAGTGTCATCTATTACCTCAACCGGACCAAGTTCAACATCGACCGGCGGCTGTTCAACTACTCGGCGCTGGTACGCTCCGACCAAATGAGCCGCGAAGTGGCTTTGGAACGCGTAAAACACATCAATGGCATCGAAGACGAACGAGTCATCAACTTGTGCATTAAGCGACTAGGCCTAACACGGGCAGAATTCGAGGAGATTGTGAAAGCTCCGCCCAAGACATTCCGTGATTACCCGAACAATTACTCACTGATCCGCAAGCTCCGGTGGCCGATCAAAATTCTAAGCCAACTCAATTTGATTCCCGAGTCGGCCTACGATAAATATTTTAACTGTGGCACGTAAGCCCAAATGCCCTATTGCCTAGTAAAAACAGAAGGGCTTGCCGTTTGGCGAGCCCTTCTGTTTTTACTAGGCAGAGAACAGTGTTTCAAGCCCTCACAACACAGGAGCTATAAAACAAGCACTATGCTTCGTTGTGTAGCCACTGCTTTTTTGCCGTCAGCTTGTCGCGCGACTCGCGGTAGTCGGGGTCGTCTACGCAGCAGTCAACGGGGCAAACGGCGGCGCACTGCGGTTCCTCGTGGAAGCCTACGCACTCGGTGCACTTGTCGGATACGATGTAGTAGTACTCATCGGAGATAGGCGTTTGGGGAGATACGCCGGACACAGTTGCCCCGCCGTCAATCGTTACTTCTTTTAAGGCAGTGCCATCAGACCAGCGCCAGGCCGCACCACCTTCGTAAATGGCAGTGTTCGGGCATTCCGGTTCGCAGGCCCCGCAGTTAATGCACTCATCGGTTATCATGATGGCCATAGCCGTGGAATCAGGTAAAGTGAGTAATGGAAAGCATGTACGCGAAAAAAACACGCGCGGCGGTTTCTTTGGTCCTCAAAAGTAGAAACTAACTCGTAGTCTTGCGAGTTTTTTGCAGATACCTAAATGGGAAGTAAGTGAATCGCGCGTTTGATGTTTTGACGCGCCGCCTGCGTCAGCGGCGCGTCGAAAATGTTATTTCATACTTTACTGCCTTTCCGCTTCACCCTTTCATCCCTAGAATGACCCACTCCGACCGCTTGGCTGCTTTTGTGGCTTTAGGCCAGTACCTGCGCCAGCTTCCTGCCGATACAATAGCAGGCTTGGCTGCTCAGGCTCGTAACCGAAATGCCTGGTTTGATTTGCCGAACGTAGCCTTGGCTGTGCGCAGCGTGGCCGATATGCTGCGGGAGGAACCGTTGCGGCGATGGGCGGCCCGCTATCGAACCGAGCCTGAGACGCCGCGCCAGGTGGGTGTGGTTATGGCGGGCAACATACCGCTAGTAGGCTTTCATGATGCGCTTTGCGTGTTGGCAAGTGGTCATACGCTGCTGGCCAAGCTCAGCAAAGATGATACAGTGCTTATGCTCTGGATTTTAGGAGAGCTGACCCGGATAGAGCCGCGTTTTCAGGATAGCATTCAAGTACTAGAGCGTCTTAATGCCGCTGACGCGTTTATTGCCACCGGCTCCGATAATACTGCTCGCTACTTCGATTATTACTTTGGGAAGCGGCCGCACATCATTCGCCGTAACCGCACCAGCCTGGCTGTGCTAACAGGCCATGAAACTTCGCACGAGTTAGGTTTGCTTGGCGAAGATATTTTTCGGTACTACGGGTTGGGCTGCCGTAACGTGAGCAAGCTCTTTGTGCCGAAAAACTACGATTTTTCGCCTCTCCTCGATTCTTTGCGGCCCTGGCACCACGCACTTGACCATCATAAGTACAACAACAACTACGACTACAACAAGAGTATTTTGCTGGTTAACGGTGTGCCCCATCTCGATACAGGCTTCCTGCTGCTGCTGGAAAGCCCACTGCTTGTCTCGCCTATTTCGGTGTTACACTACGGCACCTATAGCCACGAAATCGACTTAGTTGATCAGTTAACTGACGTTGCCGCGCAAACGCAGTGCTTGGTATCGGGTAGTGGACAGTGGGCAGGCAGTGTAGCCTTTGGGCAAGCTCAGAGCCCGAGCGTCACAGACTACGCCGACGGCGTAGACACAATGGCTTTTTTAGCTGAACTCTAGCAGCGCTATGGCCTGCTATTATCATTGAAACGCAGCCGCAATACTGCACAAAACCAAGCACTTATAGATTCCGCCGTAGTAGGCTAGCCTTATATATTTCAGGCCACATTTTTTGTGCCGAAAAAAATATAAGGCTAGCCTGCTTTTTTATTTTTTACCCTTCTATCAATTTGTTGGGCTCACGCTCTTCATCCTTACCTCTGTAAGTCACTTATTCCAAGGCTTACACGCTATACTAATTATCACCTAAACTTCTCGGTTACGAGCAGTTTTGAGAGAAGGTTGCTATCATTTTTTTGCTTCCTCGGCTTTAGCTTCTTGTTGAAGATTTGCTTGAATAGACGTGCAATCCAGAGAGCATATAGCCTCCGTATGGACTTCAGTCACGGGCTACCCTATATGTAAGTCAGCCCATTGCACTGTAAAACCTCTTCTATTCTCTCACTTCTACTTCCGTTTGCTGTATGCGCAAAAATGTACCTTTCCTCTCCGTCAACGACGGGAAGAGCCGCTTCCACCGGTCCGGTTTACTGGGAATAACATTAGGTTTAGGCTTGCTTGCGGCAGTGCCAGCCGCGGCTCAAACAGTGTATGGCCTTTCGGGCACCAATCTGGTAGCGTTTCAGGCTACAGCGCCAGGAACTATTACCTCAACCGTTGCCATAACGGGTATCACGGCTGGACAGAATGTGGTGGGCATGGACGTCCGGCCTAACACGGGGCAGCTATTCGCTTTGGGGTACAACGCAGCTCTTGCTGCCAACAACACGCAGCTCTATACGCTTGATGTCACCTCTGGCGCAGCTTCACCCGTCGGGGCAGCTATTACCTTGAACCTGGGATCGGTGCTCGATCTGCCCCGCATCGGCTTCGACTTCAACCCCACAGTGGACCGGATTCGGGTGGTCAGTTCCAACGATGCCAACTTCCGACTCAACCCCAACACTGGCGGTATTGCGGCCACGGACCTCGCCCTGAACTACGCGGCTACCGATACGAATACCGGTACCAACCCCGGTGTGGGCGCGGCAGCCTACACCAACAGTTACATTGGGGCCGCTGCTACCACGCTCTACGATATTGATGAGGCCGCTAGCCGCCTAGTAACCCAGATACCACCCAATAATGGGACTCTTAACACAGTGGGCGCTCTAGGCGTGACAACCAGTGCCCTCAATCAATCGGCTGACCTTGATATTTTCTTCAACCCAAGCTCAAGCGTCAACCAAGCCTATCTGGTGGTGGCTACGCCGAGCCTGACGGGTACCAGCGCACTTTCCAATTTCTACGCGCTGAATCTGGCTTCAGGTTCCACCGCTTCGGGGGCGCTCATCGGCGACGGTACTATTGTCGTGACCGACATTGCTATTGCCATCAACCGGACGCTGCCAGCCGTTACGGGCCAGTTACTGTACGCCACGCAAGTATTCGGCGACCCGGTAAACACCAATCTGCTGTCGTTTGATTCGGCTAATCCCGCTATCATCCGCTCCATTGTGTCCGTTACGGGCATCGCCGCCGGCCAGACGCTGGTTGGCACCGATTTTCGGCCCAATACAGGTCAGTTGATCGGCATGGGCTACGATGTTACCACAACTGGTCCCAACTCGCAGTTGTACGTCATTAATCCAATCACCGGCGCGGCCACTAGCCTAGGGGCAGCTATCCGCTTGGAGCTGGGTGGCGCCACCGACAACATTGGCTTCGACTTCAACCCGACGGTGGACCGGATTCGGGTGGTGAGTACCAACCGCGCCAACTATCGCCTCAACCCCAACAACGGCGCCCTGGCTGCTACGGATGGCAATCTTGCCTTTGCTGCGGGCGACCCCAACGCTGGCTTTACGCCCCGCATTGGCTCAGTGGCCTACACCAACAGCTTCGCGGGCAGCACGGGCACGGCGCTCTACGATCTGGATGATTTTCTGAACGTACTAGCCCTACAGAATCCGCCGAACAACGGCACGTTAAACACCGTCGGCAACAACACTTTTATAGGGATAAACTCGACTAATGCACAGGCGGATCTGGATATTTACTATAATACCGCCACGCAGGTTAACCAGGCCTTCATGGCCGCCATTGTATCGGGCTCGACCGTTAGCACCTTATTTACGCTGAACCTAACCACCGGTGCCGGCACCCGGGTAGGCTCTATTGGCTACGGCGTACCCGTGCGCGACCTTTCAGCGGCGCTCGACCCGGCCAGCATTCCGAACAGCACGGCGGCTCTTACCGGGCGTTTGTTGTACGGTATTGCCGGCGGCAACCTGGTATCGTTCGACTCCGATAGGCCTGCTGTCATTCGGACGGCCGTGAACGTTACGGGTCTGCCAGCAACCGCCACCACTACCCAAGTGATAGTGGGCGCTGATTTCCGTCCCGCTACCGGCGACCTATATACGCTGGGATATGACGCGGCAAATCAGCAAGCCCAGCTCTACACCGTGAACCTGACGACTGGCGCTCTTACGGCTGTTGGCAGCCTGAACCCGCTGGCGCTGGGAGCTTCGGCCACGGCCATTGGGTTTGACTTCAACCCCACCGTGGATCTAATTCGGGTGGTATCGGCAACCAACCAGGCAAACTTCCGTGTGAATCCCAACACGGGGGTCATCACAACAGATACCAACCTAAACAGCGTCAATGGGGCGCCGATAATGCCGGCTGCAGCTTACACCAACAACGATAACAATCCCGCAACGGGCACTATGCTCTACGGCTACGACCAGCTAAGCAATGCCTTATTGCTTTCTTCGAATGCCAACGGGGGAGTGTATGACAATGTGGGCACCGCTGGCTCGGGTATCACGGTTAACCCGATAGGCGTCGACTTCGATATTTTTGCCGACCTCACCAACCCGGCCACGCCCGTCAACTCGGCGTTCCTAGTGGCAGCCTCAAGTGGCGCTACCGTTGACAATCTTTACACTGTGAACCTGGGTGCTGGCACGGCTACTTTGGTAGGACGTATCGGCAACGGCAGCAACCTAACGGGTTTAGCTGCCTTTTTCACTCCCACCTTCCTGGGGCTGACTTGGACTGGGGCCGTAAGCACGGATTGGGGCACGGCCGGTAACTGGAGCCCTGCCCAAGTGCCCACAGCTACCGACAACGTAACCATTCCGAACGTGGCCAACGACCCGGTAGTGAGCAACGGTCAGCAGGCAAACAGTTTGACCTTGCTAACCGGCGCGACGCTGACCACCGCCCCCAGCGGCACGCTTACACTGAATGGTAACTTCACCAACAACGGCGGCAGCACGCTAGGCAGCGGCACTGGAACCGTGGTCTTCAACAGCACCACGGCGCAGACGATCAGCGGTACAACCACCTTCTTCAACAACCTTACGGCTGGTACCGGTGGCATCCTGACGAGTAGTCCGGTGCAAGTACAACGGGTGCTGACGCTGAATGGCAACCTGACCTCGAACGGCAACCTGACTCTTCTCTCCAACGCTACCGGCACGGCGCACGTGGTGAGCACCAGCGGCACGGTAGTGGGCACCGCGACGGTGCAGCGCTATATCGACGCGGGCGCGAATGCTAGTGCCGGCTACCGTCACTACTCGGCTCCGGTTGGAGGCAGCACCATTGCCGATTTGGCAACCAGTGGTTTCTCGCCGGTGGTGAACTCAACTTACAACACGGCCGCTGATCCGGGTTCCGTAACTCCGTTCCCCACGGTCTTCGGCTACGAGCAGAGCCGCGTAACTACCAGCGGCAGCCCGGCCCCGCAAGACTTCGACAAAGGATTCTTCTCCCCCAACGGCCTCGGCGACGCCCTCGAAGCGGGCCGGGGCTACACCGTCAACATCCCGGCTTCGCAGACGGTTGATTTTGTTGGTACGCTCAACAACGGCACCATTACCCGTGGCAACCTCACCCGCGGCGCCCAAACCGAGTCGGGCTGGCACCTGTTAGGCAACCCCTACCCTTCGCCTATCGACTGGGACCTAGTGGGCCGGAGCAGCGTTGATGCCAGTGTGTACGTGTTCCGCTCTTCGGGGCAATATGCCGGCACCTATTCAAGCTACGTAGCCGGCACGGGCACCAACGGCGGCACCGACCAGCTTGCGGTGGGCCAGGGCTTCTTCGTGCGCAGCAGCGCAGTGAGCACGGCCGGCACGCTAACCTTCACCAACGCCGCCCGCCTAACCACTTACGCTAACCCAACCTTCCAACGCACTGCTGGCACCGACCCGCTGGTCCGTTTGGACTTGCGCAGTGCCAGTGGCAGCGCCGATGAAGCTGTGGTTTACTTCGCGGCAGGTGCTACTACCGGCTTCGATTCCAGCTTTGATGCCTACAAGTTGGCTGGTGGCAGTCCGCTGCTTCTGGCTTCGCAAACCAGCACAGAACGTTTCTCTATCAATGGCCTGCCAACTTTAGGAGCTACTGACGTGCTGGTGCCACTGGTAGTAGATGGTGCACAGGCCGGCACCTACACGCTACACGCCACGGAGCTACTGAACCTGCCAGCAGGTACTTACGCTTACCTGCGCGACACCCAGACCGGCACTATTACGGACTTAGCAACTCAATCCAGCTATTCGTTTGCGCTCGTACCAGGCGCGGCAACGGGGCGGTTCTCACTGCAACTCACTCAGCAGCGCATTCTGGCCAACGCTTCAGCGGCACTCAGCCAGCAAGTTGCTTTGTTCCCGAATCCGGCCCGCGAACAAGTTTCGCTGAGCTTACCTGCGGCGCTAGCCAAGCAAGCTATTCGGGTGTCGGTGGTGAATACTCTCGGCCAAGTGGTTTTAACGCGCGATTTGGCGGGCACACGCGGTACCGAAACGCAGTTGCTGTCGCTCTCGGGCGTAGCCAAGGGCATTTACACGGTGCGTTTGAGCACCAGCGCTGGTATAGTCAATAAGCGACTTGTGGTAGAGTAAAACCGTTCCTAGCGGCCGGCCTTGCTTTGGTAAGTAGGGCCGGCTTCTGGCATCTCACTTCTAAAAATTCTTCTATGAAAAGCTTCCTCTCAACTAACCGCTATTTGCTCGGCACGGCCTTATTCATTGCTGCTTTGAGTGCCGCGCAGCCCGCTTCAGCGCAAGGCCCCGGCTCCGGCGGCCCTACCCCTACCGCCGTGCCTATCGATGGTGGCGCTTCTCTACTACTGGCTGCAGGAGCGGCTTATGGCTTGAAGCGCCTACGTGCAGCCCGCAAACGCTAGCTACCTGTCTTCAGTGAAAAAGAGCGGGCGCACCGAAATTTCGGTGCGCCCGCTCTTTTTCACTGAAAACAGGTTCATTTTCAGCGCTACACTCGCTCCAGCGTCTTGGTAATCAAATCATGCATAACAGCGTCGGTGTTCGTAGCAAACTCACCGGTTGCGCGGTTGGCTACTATGGCATTCAACGAGACAACCTCATGGCCAAGCAGCCGACCCAAGGCGTAATAACCAGCCGTTTCCATCTCGAAATTAGTGAGGCGAAACTCCCCTTCGGCGCTTTGGTAACGGAAATTCTGAAACTGCTCGATCAGGTCGGGGCGGCGTAGGTCGAGGCGCAGTACCCGGCCTTGGGGACCATAGAAGCCGGGGCAGGTAAGGGTATTGCCGACCACCATGCCCGCCCCAAGTTGCTCGCGCAGCAAATCGGTGCCGCGGACGCAGTACGGACGGTAGTCGAGGGCCAAAGCCTGTTGCACGCCCGTGGCTACCTCTATTTCCAAACCGGTTTCCACCAATGGGTAAAACTGCATCAGCGAATCGAGCCCGATGGCATGCTCGGTAACCAGGTGCGAGCCGACCGGAATATCGGCCTGCAAAGCGCCGCTGGTTCCTACTCGGATAATACGCAGCGCAATGTGTTCTTCGCGGGCCCGCACTTCGCGGGCTACAAAGTCGATATTGACAAGGGCATCCAGTTCATTAAGCAGAATGTCGATGTTGTCGGTGCCCATACCCGTGCTAATCACCGTGAGGCGCTTGCCCTTGTAGTAGCCGACGTGCGTCACGAATTCGCGCTTGTTCATCCGGGTCTCAATAGAGTCGAAATGCTCACTGATCAGCGGCACCCGCTCCGGATCCCCAACCGTAATAATTGTGTCGGAAATGTGGTCAGGCTGCAAGTTGAGGTGATAAATGCTGCCGTCTTTGTTGAAAATCAGCTCGGATTCGGGAATGGGCATAGTAGTATTCGTTTGTTGTCAACACCTTGGGCTTTCGCGCGCTTGAAGCCGAGGCAATGTGTATTCTTTAACGACGAAAAGCGAAAAAGAGCAACGTTATCTACCGCACTGGCGCCCGGTAGGAAATCAGGCCTTGCTCGGGCCGGTAATGGTTGCTGACTTTGGGGTAGGTACCCGTGCCGTCGTAGGGGCGCTTGTCGGGGTGCTCCTGGCAGGTGGGCGAGCAGGCGCCTTGCAGCTGTTCGCCACAGGTTTCGCAGAGTGGCACGTGCGCATTGCAGTGCGGATTGGCGCAGTTTACCATCCTATCGGAAGGCGTATGGCAGTGGTGGCAGTGGCTGATGATGGTTGGGTTGACCTGGTTGACATCCACGGCCACGCGCCCATCGAAGACGTAGCACTTGCCCTCGAAATCCTCACCGCCAGCTTCCAGCCCGTACTTGATAATGCCGCCGTGCAGCTGGTACACGTTTTCGAAGCCTTGTTCGAGCAGATACGCACTGGCTTTTTCGCACTTGATGCCGCCCGTGCAATACGTTAGAATCTTTTTGTCTTTGTATTGCTCTAAGCGCTCCAACCGATCTGGAAATTCGCGGAAGTTCTCGATGTCGAGCGTTACGGCATTCTTGAAACGGCCAAGCTCGTACTCGTAGTCGGAGCGCACGTCGAGCACCACGACGTCGTCCTGATCTTTCATGTCGCGAAACTCCTCGGGCGAGAGGTGGATGCCGGTACGCTCGTAGGGTTTGATGTGCGGCAACCCTACGTGCACAATTTCCGGCTTCACGCGCACGTGCAGCTTCTGAAACGTGTGCGCTTCCGCTTCTTCCACCTTGAATTCCAAGGCGTGAAACCGCGGATCGGCTTTTACCAGTTGCATATAGTCAGCGCAGTCGGCTACTAACCCCGAGACGGTACCGTTCAACCCTTCGGGCGCCATAATGATGCGTCCGCGCAGGTTGAGGCGCAGACAAAGGCGGTGGTGTTCTTCCCGGAACGCCTCCACATCGTCGATGGGCGTGTAGCAGTAATAAAGTAAGACGCGGTAATCCATTGTTGAATGCTTGGTATTATGTAGTAGGTAGTAAGATAGTCAGCAGCAGAACCATATGACCATAGGTTCTAGAGGCATCTTGTTACTTGCTCCTACTATCTTGTCTCTAAACCTTAACAGCAGGGTTGCCAAATACAGTTTGGTTGGCAGGTATATCGGCTACTACCACGGAGCCGGCACCCACGCGGGCTTTGTTGCCGATCTTGACCCCGGCCACCACTACCACGCCGGCCCCAATGAAGACCTGTTCGCCGACCACTACGCCCGCATTCAGAATAGCTCCGGCGCTAAGCTGCGAATAGTCGCCCAACTCAGCTTTGGCATCGACCACGGCATTGGCCCCGATCAGGCAGCCGTTGCCAACCTTGGCGGTACCAGACACCACGGCATTGGCTCCCACTTGGTTGCCGTGCCCCAACCACGCGTGCGGCGACACGCTCGCGCGCTGGTGGATGGCGTTAACGGGTACCACGTCGTATTCATCGTGGAGCATGGCCGTGAGGCTGCGGCGGCTGGCCGTGTCCTCGGTTGCCACGAAAACCTCGCACTTTTTACCTAGCAGTTTTAGCAGTTCTTTGTCGTCGGTATTGCCCATCACGGGCACATCGAACACTTCAGTGTTCTGGAGCTTGGTGTCGTCGTCGAGGAGGCAATACACCACCACGTCGTTGGAAAGGAAAGCGTCGAGGGCAGCAATACCCACGGTTTGGGCACCAAGAATGATAACAGGGTTTTCCATACGTAGCGAAGAAGAGCCGACGGAGCGCCGACCGGATTCAAACCGCAAAGATACGCCACGCCCCGCAGCCTGCCACGCTTGGGCTTCGTTGATTGAAGGGCAGCAGGAACTAAGCGAAGTATCAACCTACAAGCCGAGCCGCCGAAGCACCCGGGCCGCGTACTCGTTTTGCAAGGTCAACCACAACACGAATGGCAGCAACGCCACCCGGTAGCGATTCATCGTGCCTAGGTTGGGCGTACTCAAACCAATTAAGGCCGCTAGGGCCAAGCAGTAAAACAGCATAGCCACCACCAACGCAAAAGGCAGTTCCCCCGCCCGCCCCCGCCATAAGGCCAGCAAAGCCGTTCCCAAAACACTCAGCAGCAAGATGTTTTCCAGGCCCACTGCCTTATAGCCTGGGCTTCCCTCCCAGAACCAGGGCCGGCTCAGGGTTTCCCAAATGGCCTGTGGTGCGTTCCGGATTACGCTTTCGCTATTGGGGCTAAACTCCTTGAACGTAATGCGCGGTCGTTCCCCCGACTGCTTACTTAGCTCGTTGTAGTTGCGCAAGAGCTGAAGCGTGATGCGATTCGGTCGAAACACCACCGTTACTTCGCTTGCCACCCAAGCCCCGGCCCAAATAGTAGCTACGAAAACCATGAGAATCACCCACCGCTGGCGTGCACCGCCCAATTGCTGTAGCACCTGCACTACCACGAGTCCTGCTAACGCACTGAAAAGCAGTGCTGCAAAGAAATAGCGCATTTTAAATTGAAGCGCTGCTAGCAATACGAAACCCAAAACGCTTGGAATCGAAAACAGCTTCTTACCATAAAGCCACCCTATCAAAATGGCCACAAGTCCTGCTGCACTTCCAACTACCAAGCTCTCCTTGGTGATACCCGCCGACCAGTAGACAACGGTTGGCCATCCCAAGAACCCGATTAAGGCGGCCCCGGGAGGGCTCTGCGGAAAAGTTTGCGCCAGGGTCCGCACCAAGGTCCAGCAGGCCACAAAACAAAACAACGATATATACAATCCATTCCACCAGCTAGTACTATAACTAGCCAAGTTTAAAACCGACAAGATCTTGGCTGTGAAAAACGTGTTCGAGTAACCGTGATAGACGAGGTACAGCTCTTTGTTGTAGTGAAACTCGTTGCCGAGCATGGCTTGCCACCAAGCGCCCGGTTTTTCCCAGAGTTGCAAGGTCATTGTTGTTGAAAACTGATGCATATGCTGCGCATCAGAGCTAGGTTTCCAGCAGGCAACCACCCAAGCCAGTAGTTTCAGCGCTAGTACCGGGAGCAGCCAGCGTCCTAGATGCGGCTTGCGCAGCTGCACGCGCAGCCAGCGCCAGAACAGCACAGCCAGCGCCGCATTAAGCAAGATTGCAACGATCAGCTTCAACGTTCAACTAAGTTACGCTGTAAGATTCGGCTGCCTACGGCGCAGTGCAGACAGCGGCGTGGGGCGCAATAGGCTCGGTGCAGTGCGAGCAGCCCCTGCGAATCGGCAGCGTTGCGGTGCTGGAAGCCTAAGACGGCGTAGTTATCGGTGATGTGATTGTGCTCGGCGGGCAATAAACTTAGTAATGCTAAGGCACTTTCCACAAGTTCGGGTTGGCCGATGTGGCGGGCGTACGCTACCCGTAGCGGCACTACTACGTTGGTAATCAGTAGATGAATGCTGCTTTTGCCCAACCCTGGCACTTTTCCCGCAACGCCGGGCCGGTAATGGCCGCGCCAATACGCAGACGTGGGTACTTGGAAGAACTTTGTTAGCGTTGGCAGGTCGGCAGCCGTTAGCAAGGCATCAAAGAGCGCGGGACGAGCATGCAATACTGCCCCTAGTTGGGCTAAACGTACTGACGGGAAGTTGGCGGGCCGCAGCCGCAGAAAATTCCACTCGTGCGCGGCCAAGGCCGTGCCGTGCAAGCTGTATTTGTGGCGCAGAAAATCAAATTCGCGGCGCAGGATAGTTATGTATTCATCCCCCACAGAATCCTCGTTTTCCGCCAGCAAGCCCGCCTGTCCGAACAACAGCGCTTCCAGTTGCAGAAGATCATGTCGGTGGCGACGTACGACAGCCAGCGGTAGCGCCTTGGCCAACCGAGTCAGTGGCTCACTGTTTTTCTGGAAGCCAAAGGCGGCCGCTAGCGTGTGGTAGGTGGTAGCCTCCCAATCGTCGTTGAGGCGCTGATGCAAGGCGGCTACTACTGAGGCCTTGAGTTCCACTCGCTCCAACAAGGCCCGCTCTACCATGCTGGTGCGGGTGATTTCGGGTACCGCCGGTAGTTGCGCTGCGCAAGGTAATATGGTGGCTGGTTGTTCTAGCAGCTTATGATAAGCGCGCAGTAAATCGGGGCCAACGCGCGCTGCCAAGGCTAAAGCAGGCACCGTACTACCATCGAGGCGCTGCACCGGCTGATCGGCTTCAAACACTACGTGCAATACCACCTGGTCGTATTTGAGGTCTGTTTGATGCTGGTGGCGATGCCAGTCGGAGGCTTTCAAATGAATTTCGACGGCTCCGCTCCACTCTACCTCGTCTAGTTGCAAGCGCGCTGTGAGAAAGTCCGGGCCGGCATCGGCGTTGCGGTAGCCAGGTTTTAGAACGGTAATAAGCTGGCCGTCGGTGGTACGCAAATTGGTTTTATCGAAGTACTGATGTTGCCAAACGTAATGGAGAAAATCTTCTTGCATAATTAATCGGCTATAGAAGCCCGAAATATAGCTGTTGTCGGCCGGCATGTGGCGTCATGGGGAAGGTGCTTTTTATTTCAGCATAACTATATTTTACGTCTTAGCTCTGCGTAGCCTGCACCTGCTTGTCGTCTTTAATAACCTGTGTAGTACCTGAAAACAAACTGGCCCGCCTTCGCACGAAGCGAAGACGGGCCAGCTAACTAAGCAAACCAAACGCTTAACGTAGGTCGATAACTTTTACGCCCTTGTACTTAGCCTTGTCGAAGGCAAACGTGGTGGCGTCCACGGGCACGTTGGGCGTGAACTTGTTGATTTTGACGGTGTAGCGGTTGCCGTTCTTTTTGAACATCTGCCAGCTTTTAACCGAATTATCGGTCTTGCTTACCTTCATCCGCACCTTGAAAACGGGGTTGCTCCGGTCTTCGGGGGCGAGTTCGATGATGTCTACTACTTCCCCGCCCTCCTTGGCTTCCTGTACATACGAATACTTGTAGCCTTTCTTGTAGAGCGTATAAATCTGAGCAGGCGAAATTTCCTGCTCATCCGACTCATAGTCGGAGATGTTGACCTCGTTTTCGGCTTTCATGTAGGTGTACATGGTCTTGCCGTCGTTGATAACTTCCTGGCCGCTCATCTTCAGCCGGAACTTCTGGCCGCTCACGGTGATGTCGCCGCTCATGTTCTCCTTCACTTTGGCTGCGTCGTTTTCCAACGTTTGCGTGAAAGAGGCTTTATAAGCCTTCATGGCCTGATATTTAGCACTCATCTGGTCCAGAATCTTACCAGCTTTAGGGTCCTGCTGCGCCGTAGCGGTTGAGACTAACGAAACCGACAGGGCGAACAGGGCGAGAATTTTTTTCATTACAAAAAGGTGGTTCAGTAGAGATAAGTACAGAGACGTACGAAACCGGGCTTTGTTTAAGACTTAACAAAAAGAACTTTAAAATGATCCTCTTTGTGCTCTATTTCGCGCCTCGCTACTTATTTAGGCAACGTATTCAACAACTGTTCCAAACTATATTCGTCTGGAATTAGGACC
>NZ_CAXTBM010000053.1:0-21131 GCF_964242765.1 uncultured Hymenobacter sp. | reverse complement strand
CTTTGCTGCCTTCAAAGGGTCCCACCACCCCCGCCTGTTCTAGTTGGTCGATTAGGCGGCCGGCGCGGTTGTAGCCGAGCTTTAAGCGGCGCTGAAGCAGCGACGTACTGCCCTGTTGGTGCGTGACAATTACGCGGGCTGCTTCCTCGAACATAGCATCACGCTGGCTGGGGTCCATGTCTTCGAGGTCGCCGTTGCCACCGCCCGATTCGCCTACTACTTCGGGCAGAAAATAGGCGTCGGGGTAGCCCTGCTGCTCGCCAATGTAATCGCAAAGCCGGTCTACCTCGGGCGTGTCGATAAAGGCGCACTGCACCCGAATGATATCGGAGCCTTGCGAAATAAGCATGTCGCCCTGACCTACCAGTTGGTCAGCACCGCCGGCATCCAGAATGGTCCGCGAGTCGATCTTGGAAGTCACCTTAAAGGAAATTCGGCACGGGAAGTTGGCCTTGATGATGCCCGTAATAACGTTGACCGAAGGCCGCTGGGTGGCTACAATCAGGTGAATACCAATAGCGCGGGCCAGCTGGGCGAGGCGCGCAATAGGGGTTTCCACTTCCTTACCGGCCGTCATCATCAAGTCGGCAAGCTCATCGATTACTAGCACGATGAAGGGCAGGTAGCGGTGGCCTTTCTTGGGGTTGAGGCGCCGCTCAATGAACTTGCGGTTGTACTCCTTCAGGTTACGGCAGCCAGCATCTTTCAGCAAGTCGTAGCGCCGGTCCATTTCCATGCACAGCGAGTTCAGCGTGTTTACCACCTTCTTGGTATCGGTGATGATGGCTTCTTCGGTGTCCGGCAGCTTGGCCAGGAAATGGCGTTCTATCTTGTTGAAGATGCTCAATTCCACCTTCTTCGGATCGACGAGCACAAACTTGAGCTGGGCGGGATGGCGCTTGTAAAGCAACGAAGCCAGAATCACGTTCAAGCCCACCGACTTACCCTGACCGGTGGCGCCGGCCATCAGCAAGTGGGGCATTTTGGCCAAATCCACCACAAATACTTCGTTGGTAATGGTGCGGCCGAAGGCAATGGGCAAGTCCATTTCGGTGTGCGCAAACTTCTCGGTGCTGAACACCGACCGAATGCTTACCATCTCCTTTTTGGCATTCGGCACCTCGATACCAATGGTACCTTTGCCGGGAATAGGCGCGATGATACGGATACCTAAAGCGGCCAAGCTCAAGGCAATATCATCTTCCAAGCTCTTGATTTTCGAGATGCGCACGCCGGCATCCGGCACAATTTCGTAGAGCGTGACCGTGGGGCCAATGGTAGCCTTGATGCTGGCGATGTTGATACCGTAGTGGCCCAGCGTCTCGACAATGCGGTCTTTGTTGGCTTCCAGCTCTTCCTTGGTTACCTGCGCTTTGGCTTGTCCGTAATCGTTGAGTAATTCCAGCGTGGGATACTGGTAGCGCGAGAGGTCCAGCGTGGGGTCGTAGTTGACAGCTGGCATGGCATCGGCATCCTCGTCTTCCTCGGCAATAACCGCCATATCGGCCCCAGCGGCGGGGTCTAGCTCGCCCGCCTTGCTAGTGATCTGCAAAGTTGGTTGTGGGGTGGTGCTGGTTGCAAGTTGGCTGCTGGCAGTAGGCAGCGGCGCATTGGTATCAACTAAATCAGCTAATGACAGCGGCGTAGGAACCCGCGCCGGCATCGCCGCTACCGGCTCCAGGTCAACCGCCGACTCAATAGAAAAGCTAGGACCTTTTGCCGGAGCTGTAGCACCGCCCGAAGCGACAGTGGCCGTAGCGCCGGCCGCACTTAGAGCCGCGCTGGTTGCAGGTGCAATGGTAAGCGGCAGAGCAGCACCAGCAGCAGTAGCCGCGGCAGCTTCAGCTAAGGCAGTAGCTCCACCAGTCGGCACCACGCTAAAGGAAGGCGAGGCCACAGAACCAGACGTAACGACCGGAGCATCAGGCTCATCTTCATCCTCGGAAGGCAACACAGGCGCCGGGCGGGCAGCAACTAGCGGTATGGGCCGCAATGACCGTACGGTTATGCCTAAGTCTCGCTCTTCCTCTTCGTTGCTGCCTACTGCAGCCGAAGCCTCGTAATTTGCTGCTGGCCGGGCACGACTGAATACGCTATGAGTGTCAGCCTCCTCTTCTGTTTCCGTTCCAAAGCGAGGCAGAGTGAGCGACGTGACGTTAAAGAAAAAGACAACGAAGGATATTAGCAGGAAAGCAAGTAGCAGCACGGTACCCCAGCCAATCAGACTGTCGAGCCAGAGAGCTACCTCATAGCCAATACCGCCGCTCAAAAAGTCGAGGCGGTGGCCCAGCGTGGGGTCAGCATCGGGGGCCTGCATGGTAAGCACTACATAGCCCAGCAGCACACTTAACCAACCCATCAGGAATACGCACAGTGCCAGCACATAGCTTACCGACACCCCAGCCCGGCGAAACACAATCTTATAGCCCAGGAAAAACACGATGGGAATAAGGGCAAATGCTGCCACACCGAAGCCTTTATAAATAAATGCCTGCGCTATTACTGCCCCAACCAGCCCAAACCAGTTGCCCGTTTCCTGGCCCGCTTCTTTCACCGTTGTGCGGTCTATTCCAGCTACTACGCTTTGGTCGGCGTGGCCCGTGAACAGAAACGAAAGGAAGGCAATGGTTAGGTAGAGGGAGCCCAGCAAAAAGAAGAACCCCAGGAAAAGCTGGAACCGCCGGTCGCGTACAAACCCGAACATGCCTCCTAAATTGAAGGAAGGCAGCTTTAAAGGTCGCCGCGGCGGCTTCGGCGCTGCTTTCGGCTCGGAGGCACGGCGGTTTTCGCGGGGCGCAGCTGATTCGGCTGGCGCTGGCCGGGGAACCGTGGCGCGCGCTGGCCGCGGCTCATTGCCGCGGCTAACTGGTGAAGATTGATCTTGTTTGTATGTATTTTTAGCCATTCTAACGCTCCAAAGGGCCAAATCTAGGCATTTTTCAATGTGATTTAGTGAAATAGCTAGTTGGCGAAGTGTAGCATCGCGGAGGTCTGGCAAACCGCCAAACCCACTGATCTACTATTTCACCAAATTACTAGTTGATCACCTCGTACAGGTAAATCCGCCAGTAGGCCTCTGACTGGCTGAACACGCCAACCGAGCGGAGGCCGCTTCGAGCGGGCTGAGCTAGCTGGGCCGCCGACAACACGTAACGGCCCCTCAACTTTCGGAAGGTACTAGGATCAAACGTGAAATCCCGCACAACACGGTGTTGAAACGCACCTACACGGAAATCCTTGCCCAATTCAGCAGAAAACAGGAAGCAGCGGTTGCCCCAGGCATCGAAGTAGGACCGTAGCGAAGGGCTCTTGGCTAATTCTCCGGCAATCAGCGGCCGAAACGCGCGCTTATAGGACAATGGGTAATTGTTCTGGTAAGAATCGAGGGTGTAAAAGTTATTGAGTTGGGCCACCGCTGGCGGAAAACCCAGGCAAGCCACCCGGTACTGCGCCGGCCGAAGGCCAGTTTGCTGCCGAATAGTTTGCTGCACCTGCCTGAACAGTGGCGCACTCACATAAGCTGCATAGTTGGGTTCCTGCGCCCGTGGCCGGCCGGTTAGCTCCCGCAGATTATTCAGCCATTCCGCATTCATGCCTAGGCCTACCAGTAATTGCAGGCCTATTACGACCACCTGCCAACGAGCCGGTAAGTGGCGCAACGCCAAAGCCAGCACCACAAACCACAGCAAGGAACTCAGGAAATGGAACCGGCCAAAATTGAACGCTCCCACTGCGGGCAGCCATGTCTGAACCACCGCTACTACCTGTGGATAAAACCCGCTAAACAGTGCCAGCCCCGCTAACCCCAGCAGCCACGGCCCGAACCGCCCCAGTTGCTTTATCCGCTGCCCGGCTGGCGCCCGCAGTATCACCACTGCTACCGCCAACAGTTCAGCCAGCCGCAGAAAACGACTGGCATGGTACTGCCCCACCAAAAAGAATTGCGTTGTACTGCGTAAACCATCCAGTAGGCCCATCGGCGTGATTCGCTGCATGTCGAATTCCAATCGATGCGGCACAAACTGCTTGGCAATCAACAGGGAGTAGAACAGCGGCCACTCCACCACCAAGTACATCCCCAGCAAAAGCAATAGCCCCGCTACCAAGCGCCCGTTCAAGCGGCGGGTTTGCCACCCGTCATAAAGCACAAGCAACCCGAGGGCCGCTAGTACAAAAGGCCCTACAAAAGCAAATATGCTCCATACTGGAAATGCGCCAATCAGTAGCCAGTGCCACCACCGCCCCGGTCCCCGCCGCAGTTCCAGAAACGCTAGCAATAGTCCCGCCTGCCCCAGCACCGATAGCCCATACATCGTGTAGAGTGGCAGGAGCGCCCAGCTCAGCGCCACTCCTGCTGCGGCTGCTTGTTGATGGGGTTCGCGCAGCCAATACCATCGCAGCAACACGTACATACCCAACAAGCCAAGCAGCCGCACCAGTGCTTGCTGCACCAAATACACAGCCCAAGGTGGCAGTAGCTCAAACAGCCCGACGGTTACGTTCAGCCCCGACCGAGCCGCGTTACGGGGCAGCCCATTCATTACGGCGGGCAACACCACGGCCGGGCGATAATCGAGTGCTACTTTTTGCTGAACAAGTAGATACGGAATAGCAAACTCCGCTTCCAAATTGTCGTCGATGGTTATGTAGCTGTGGTCCTGCAAAACCGCGAAGGGCAGCAGAAACAACAGCAACCCAAGCAAGGCCAGTAAAAAGGGCGAGGAGCGAAATAAATTATCTATTCTAGATGATGGCACAATGATTAGATTTGCTGCGAAATTACCACTGCCCTGCTATTCCATTACACCTGTTGCAATGCCGATCAAGTTTTTCCTTGTCCTCGCATTGCTTTATGCCTCAACTTTCCACTCTTTCAGCCGAGCAGCCATCCTGCCAAGTTGAATATGATGCCAACAACCAATGGCTGCGAGCCACATGGCGCGGCTTTGTTAATCCGCAGCACGCCTTGCAAAGCATTGTTTCCTCTTTAGGCGTGCTCAGCAACCCCGTAGTTACCCTGTTCCTCAACGATAACAGCCAAGTTCTCAATCCTTGGTTTGATTCGCTGACGTGGTTGCGCTATGCCTGGGACAGCACCCACACAACCCCGCCTGCCTGCGTGGCCCACGTCATGCAGCCGGGCGGCAACGCCAACGTCAGCGACCTCGACACTAGCTGGACCCGCAGCACCGGCACCGAATTACAGCTTTTCGAGTCAGTTGATGACGCCGAAGACTGGTTGCGCGAATGCCACTCGGCAGGTCTTAATTAGCGTCCGCTCATCCACGATTTGGTATGTCGAACACGAGAACTGATAGTGCTTCAGTACCTCAGCTTCGGGGGTGAAAAGCGGTGATTATCTGCCGCAGGTAGTCTCGGTCTAAGTGCGTGTAGATTTCGGTGGTGGTAATGCTTTCGTGGCCTAGCATTTCTTGTACCGCTCGCAAGTCGGCCCCGCCTTCGATGAGGTGCGTGGCAAACGAGTGGCGTAATGTGTGGGGACTAATGCTTTTGCGTACTCCGGCAACTCCGGCAGCTTCCTTAATGATGTTGAAAATCATGATTCTGGAAAGCTTGGCGCCTCGTCGGTTCAGAAACACGAAATCCTCATTACCGGGCTTGATATCAAGGTGGCAGCGAATGCTTTGCAGGTAAATTCCCACGTGCTTCAGCGCGTCGCGGCCGATGGGCACGAGCCGTTCCTTGTTGCCTTTCCCCGTTACGCGCACGAAGCCCTGATCGACATACAGGTTCGAAAGCCGCAGCTCGGTTAGCTCGCTTACGCGCAAGCCAGAACTGTAGAGCACCTCCAGAATGGCCCGGTTGCGGGTGCCTTCGGGCGTGCTCAGGTCCACGGCTTCGAGCAGTTGCACGATGTCTTCGTAGCTAAGTGTATCGGGCAGCTTGCGGCCGGTTTTGGGAGCTTCCAGCGTGTCGGTGGGGTCGATAAGCAACAGGTCCTCCATAATCATGAAGCTGAAAAACGCCTTGATGCCCGACAGGGTGCGCGCCTGCGAGGTGGCCGTCATGCCGAGTTCGCCTAGCCAGTCCAAAAACTCGCGTAGCAGCGGTGTGGTTATCTCCTTGGGGTTGTTGGGTAAGTGGCGGATTTCCAGGAAATAACGCAGCTTGCCGATGTCGCGCACATACGCCTCCACGGAGTTGGCCGACAATGACTTTTCGAGCTGTAAATAGCCCTCGAACTGCCGCAGGGCAATTGACCAAGTGGACATAAGTGATGGAAGAATAGTCGCTTGTTGGATAGCGGATTGTTGGATGGCGGCTTACATATTCACGCAAGTTTAGCGAGACTTGCTAAAGAAACAGTTTCCACACGCTTGCTTTGTCTTGTCAGTGGAGCATCTGACTAGTAGCCCTTCAACCCCTCAACCACAACGTAATGCACCTTCTCATCCTCAACGGCCCCAATCTCAATCTGCTAGGCCGACGCGAGCCGGGCATTTACGGCACCCGCTCCTTCGACGATTATCTGCCCGAACTGCGCACCGCCTTCCCCGACCTGACCATCGAGTATTTTCAAAGCAACCACGAAGGCGAGTTGTTGGATAAGCTGCACGAAGTAGGCTACACCTACCACGGCATTGTGCTCAACGCCGGCGGCTACACGCATACCAGCGTGGCCATAGCCGATGCCGTAGCGGCCATCAACGCGCCCGTGGTGGAAGTGCATTTAAGCAACCTGCACGCCCGGGAAGAATTCCGCCAAAAAAGCTTGCTCGGCAAGCACTGTGTAGGCACCATCAGTGGCTTCAAGCTGGAAAGCTACCGCCTAGCCGTGCAGTATTTTGACAGTCTCCGGCCGAAGCGTTTGGGGTTTAAGGTGTAGGAGCCTTGGAGGATAAGAGCAACAAATAGACGGCCCTGCTTGATCTGGCGTTTGCTTACCCAAGCAGGACGTTCTTTTTTGGTCTTACTATTTCGCCGCCTCGCTGTTCCTACCTTTGCACCTCCATTCTCCAGACTTTCCCTACCTATGTATACATTCAATCCCGGCCCGTCGCAGGTGTACCCGCAGGTACGCCAGTATCTTCAGGATGCTTTCGATGAGGGCTGGTTGTCGGCTCCGCACCGGGGCGAGCGGTTTACGGGCCTCATGCGCCAGACGGTAACCGAGCTCAAAAACAAGCTCAACGTCCCGCAGGACTACACGGTGTTCTTCATGAACTCGGCTACCGAATGCTGGGAAGTGCTTACCCAAAGCCTCACGCCCCGCAAGAGTTTCCACCTCTACAGCGGTGCCTTCGGCGAGAAGTGGTATGAGTACGCCAAGGCCCTGCGGCCCGCCACCATCGGCATCCCCTTTGGCCCCGACGAACTGCCCGACGTGGCGGCCCTGCCCCTCCCCGACCCAGAAATCGATTTGGTTTGCATCACCCAAAACGAAACCAGCAACGCCACCCAGTTGCGCGACGGCTTCATTCTGAATCTATATAACCGTCTCGGCAATTCACTGCTGGCCGTGGACGCTACCTCTTCGCTGGGCGGCATCCAGATGAAGTACATCAAGGCCGATGTGTGGTACGCTTCGGTACAGAAGTGCTTCGGCCTGCCGGCTGGCTTGTCACTGATGATTTTGTCGCCGCGGGCCGTTGACCGGTTCCGGCAAATCAATGAGCGCAGCCACTACAACTCGCTCACGGCGCAGTACGAGAAAATGCTCAACTACCAGACCACTCACACGCCCAACGTGCTGAACATCTACCTGCTGAGCCGCGTCCTGCAAGATCGGGAACCCATCAAGGTGGTGCACCAGCACTTACAGGAGCGCGCCACCAAGCTCTACGACTACTTCACGCAGGACACTAAGCTCACCCCCCTCATCACCAACCCCGACACCCGCTCCACCACCGTTATCGGCCTGCAAGCTGCGCCCGCCGTCATTGATGAGGTGAAGCGCCGGGCGCTGGCCCAAGGCTTACAGCTCGGCAACGGCTACGGCAGCTGGAAAGCCGGCAGCCTGCGTATCGCCAACTTCCCCGCCATTCCGGACGAGGCGTTCGAGCAATTGGTGCAGTTCTTCGCCCGGGAGTTTGCGTAGGCTGTAGCGCGAAGCTTTTGCTTCGCGTATCGTCTGTGCCAGCAGCACGCACGTTGTTCAACGAGACGCAAAGCAAAAGCTTCGCGCTACAGCCTACGCCGCCATGTTGTCTGTTTTTTCGCTCAAGGAAATTTTCTCGGTCACGCTCACGCTCTTCGCCGTGATTGACGTCCTGGGTTCCATTCCTATCATTATCCAGATTCGGCAGCGCGAGGGGAAGATCCAATCAGAGAAGGCCACCCTCGTAGCGGGCGTACTGATGGTGGTGTTTCTGTTTCTGGGGCAGAGCATCCTGTCTTTGTTTGGCGTTGATTATCAGTCATTCGCGCTAGCCGGAGCCATCATCATCTTCCTTATCGGGATGGAAATGATACTAGGCATTCAACTGTTCAGGCACGATCCGCTGGCTACTACGGGCTCCATTGTGCCCTTGGCATTTCCGATTATCGTAGGTGCCGGCACCATGACCACGCTGCTTTCCCTACGCGCCGCCTACTCGCTGCCCAATGTGCTGGTGGGTATCGCGCTGAACTTGGTATTCGTTTACCTCGTGCTCAAAAGCAGCGCCTGGATTGAGCGCAAGCTCGGCAAAGCCGGCGAGGATATTTTGCGCCGCGTGTTCGGCGTGATTCTATTGGCCATTGCCATCAAGCTGTTCAAATCGAATTTCTAGGTGTGTTGATTGGTAATAGTTGATTGATAAATTTCAAATCACTGTTACCAATCAACAATCAGCAAATTAACAATCAACTATTACACCTTGATTTACTTATTCACCGATGGTTCCTCACGCGGCAACCCTGGCCCTGGTGGTTACGGGGCCATTCTGCGTTTCGGCCAGCACGAGAAGGAGCTAACGGAAGGCTTTCGGCTTACCACCAACAACCGGATGGAGCTGCTGGCCGTCATCAAGGGCCTCGAAGCCATCAACCGCCCCGAGTTACCCATCACCGTCGTGACGGACTCGAAGTACGTGGTAGATGCGGTGGAAAAGAAATGGGTGTTCGGGTGGGAAAAGAAAGTGGACTTCGGCAAGAAAGCCAACGAAGACCTGTGGCGGCGCTTCCTGAAAGTGTACGCTCAACGCAAAGTGTCTTTCAAGTGGGTGCGCGGCCACAACGGCCACCCCGAAAACGAGCGTTGCGACCAGCTAGCCGTAAGCAGCGCCACCGGCGCCCGTTTGCTGGTTGATGAAGGCTATGAACTGCTAGAGGCGCGGCGGGGGTAAAGCAACAAATTGCGCCTTACCTTTGCTGGCGTGATGAGTCGCTCCACCGCGGTGCCTTTCGAGGCGACGAGGAAAGTCCGGGCAACGCAGAGCGCCCTGCTTCCTAACGGGAAGGACTGGCAAGTATAATGCGAACCAGGACAGCTAGTGCCACAGAAAACTACCGCCTACGTCGCCTTCGGGCGGCCGGTAAGGGTGAAAAGGTGCGGTAAGAGCGCACCAGCGGACGGGCAACCGTTCCGGCTGGGTAAACCTCAGGGGTTGAAAGACCAAATAAGCGGACATGCCAGCTTTCGGGCCGGCACCGGGCGGCTCGTCCGGCGTCCGTGGGTAGGTTGATGGAGCCTTTCCGCGAGGACTGGCCTAGATAAATGGTGGAGACGCTACTCTCGGGTAGCGGACAGAACCCGGCTTACAGACTCATCACCCGCCTTCAGACGGCCGCCGCAGCTTCGGTTGCGGCGGCCGTTTTGCGTGCTGCCCACTTCGTTTTTTCAATCACCTGTTTTGCCGTTCGTGTACCAATGGCAGCACACTTGGCGTTATACTACTTATCAAGTAAAAGTAACATCACAAGCTCGTGTGTGTGCCGTGCTACCCCAGCATTTCGTTACTTTCGCCTTTCTCCTCTTCTGTGAAATTCATTTTATGCCCCGTATTCTCATTATCGACGACGAAAAAGCCATCCGCAACACGCTGAAGGAGATTTTGGAGTATGAAAGCTATCAGGTAGATCAAGCCGAGGACGGCCCCACTGGCCTCGACATGTTGATCCGCGACAAATACGATGTGGTGCTCTGCGACATTAAAATGCCCAAGATGGATGGCATTGAGGTGCTGGAACGGGCCCGCATTCTAGCCCCCGACACCGCCTTTATCATGGTTTCAGCCCATGGCAACGTGGAAATGGCCGTGGATGCCACCAAAAAAGGCGCCTACGATTTTCTACAGAAACCACCGGACCTCAACCGCCTGCTCGTAACGGTCCGCAATGCCCTAGACCGTACCAAGCTAGTAGCCGAAACCAAGACGCTCAAGAAAAAAGTTGCCAAGAATTCAGAAATGGTTGGCTCGTCGGGCGCACTGGGTGCCGTGCGCAAGGCTATCGAGAAAGTAGCCCCCACCGACGCCCGCGTGCTCATTACGGGCCCCAACGGCGCCGGCAAAGAAATGGTAGCGCGCCAACTGCACGAGCAAAGCAACCGCTCCGGCGGCCCGCTTATAGAAGTGAACTGCGCCGCCATTCCGTCGGAGCTGATTGAGAGTGAGTTGTTCGGGCACGAGAAAGGCTCGTTCACGTCGGCCGTGAAGCAGCGCATCGGCAAGTTCGAGCAGGCTGATGGCGGCACCCTCTTTCTCGACGAAATCGGCGACATGAGCCTTTCGGCTCAGGCCAAGGTGCTGCGGGCACTCCAGGAAAACAAAATCACCCGCGTGGGGGGTGAAAAAGAAATTTCGGTAAACGTCCGCGTACTGGCCGCCACCAACAAAAACCTGCTTCAAGAAATAGCCGACCGCAATTTCCGCGAAGACCTCTACCACCGGCTCTCAGTCATCCTCATCCAGGTACCTTCCCTCAACGACCGGCGCGATGACATTCCGGACCTGATCCAGAAGTTTCTCCAAGACATTGCCAACGACTACGGCAACAAGCCCAAGAAAATAGACGCTGCTGCCCTCAAGTACCTACAAGGGCTTGATTGGCGTGGCAATATCCGGGAGCTACGCAACGTGGTGGAACGCCTCGTAATTATGAGCGACGACACCATCTCGGAAGCCGACGCAAAGGCGTTTGCGGGAAAGTGACCTCACCCCAACCCCTCTTCAAAAGAGAGACTCTAGTTCCAGATTTCCAACCTTTAACTTCTAAAGCTAGAGTCCCTCTCTTCTGGAGAGAGGTTGGGCTGGGGCTGAGGTTCTAGACCATTTGATTGCACCCGCGCACATCGGAATTATCGAGGCGGCCTAGTACTTCGAAGGAGCCGTTGGAGTGCATGCGGGCCAGGTCTTTGGTTTCGATGAAAGCACAGCTATCCACGTTCGCCAAGTCGATGAGGTTAATAGCGCCGTCGGGGCGAGTTTCGGAGACAGAGAATGGGTCGGCGGGGTCGCGGAGCAACACGCGCAACTGTGGGGGCGCGTGAAAGCGGCCGTCGCCGAGGCTGTAGGCTTGGCTCAGCAACTCAGTCATACCGTATTCGGAGTGAATGCCCGCCGGACCGAAGGCTTGCTGCAATTCGTGGTGCAGCTCCTCCCGGATCATTTCGCGCCGACGGCCTTTCATGCCCCCGGTTTCAAGCACGGTAAGGTTCTGTAGCTCGGGCGCAAAACCAACCTCAGCAGCGAGGTCCAGCAAAGCATAGCTCACGCCAAAAAGCAGCACGCGGCGGCTAGTATCCTGCTTCACCTCACGCAGGGCTTGCAATAGGGCCACATGATCGTGCAGGAAAAAAGCGGGCTGCGTCTGGCCTGATTCCTTGGCAAAGTAATCCACCATAGCCACCAGCGAGGAATGTCCCTGCTCTAAATAAGAGGGCAGCAACGCCAAAAACGTCCAACTGGTAAGAGGCCCGTAGTACTGCTGGAAAATATCGGTCGCATTGCGGCGGTAAAGTTGCGGGTCGCGGACGTGGTGCTGACTGCGCTGCTGCATGGTAGTGCCGCTACTTAAGAACAGTTCCTGTGGCTCCCAGGCCTCGGGGTCGGTACGAACATCGTGCGTCTTGAAAAACTCGATGGGCAGAAAAGGAATGTCAGTTACTTGCTCTACCGCGGCCGGATTGCAACCTAGCGCCCCCAGATATGCTCTGTATGGTGGACACTGCCTTGCCTGATAACGAAACAAGCGCAATGCCACCGCCGAAACGTCGGGGGAAGCAAGGTGCGGCAACTGGCGCAAGTGTTCTTCGCGGAAACTCATTGCACCGTTATAGGGTTTGGAAAACACATAACAAAAGCACTAAGTCTTCGTTGAGAAGCTGTACCTTTTACTCGTCGCTGAAGCGACTTTTTACTCGTCTTTCTTATTTCTATGGTCATGTCTCGTACGCTTCACTTAGGCTTGCTTTTCGCGCTGCTCTGCGCGGCTGTTTCCTCCTGCATCAGCCCGCCCGACTACTCCGATACCCCCCGCATTAAGTTCGAAAAGCTGGAAGTGGTGCGCCTGCCAGGAGCTCCCGGCGAACAACCCATCGACTCAGATACTATAACTATTTCTTTCGAGGATGGCAACGGCGACTTGGGTTTAAGTACCACTGATACCATGGAGCCTTATAATGATGTATCAGTGAACGGAAAACAAACCAACCCCAATTTCTACAACTATTACATTCAGTTCCAGCGCAAGAATAAGGCCACCAACCAATTCGAAGACTTTGTAGATCCTGGCTCTACTCTTGGGCTAGGCCAGTACAACGGCCGTTTTCCTCGTCTTGGCCCTGAATCTGGCCAAGATGCGCCTTTGAAAGGGAATCTACGCTATAACTTCTCTTTGTCTCTCGGTACACCGTTTCTTCCTGGTGATGAAGTTCGGTTCAGAGTTAGCATCAGAGACCGTGCCCTCAATCTGAGCAATGAAGTATTCACTAATTCCATTATTATAAAACCATAGCAAATGAGTAGGTGTCTTTGCACTTGTGCCTCAAAGTGGGCCATGCTGTTTCAAAGCAGCATGGCCCATTTTTTTATGCTGTAGAGCCAGCAAATAGCCTTTGTTGACTGTATTTTAACACCGTAATATTAAGCGTCACGCTGAAGCAACTAAATCAGATAGTTGCAATACTCTATCGCTCGAATTAATAAATGGCTGGGAAGCACTTGGGGTCTGCTTCGCGCATCATCTCATACACAGTGTCGAATACCTCTTCGGCATTGGGCTTCGAGAAGTAGTCGCCATCGGAACCATAAGGCGGACGGTGGGCCTGAGCAGCCAAGCAGCGAGGAGCCGAGTCGAGGTGGCGGTAGGCATCCTGTTCGTCGATGACTTGCTGCATCATGTAGGCCGTCGCGCCGCCGGGCACGTCTTCATCAGTGAAAAGCACACGGCTGGTTTTCTGGATGCTGTCGGTGATGACGTGCTCTAGATCGAAGGGCAGTAAGGTTTGCACATCCAGCACTTCCACCGAAATACCAACTTCGGATAGTTGCTTGGCGGCATCCAGCACAATGCGGCACATCGAGCCGTAGGTAACCACGGTTACGTCGGAGCCTTCGAGCAGCACTTCTGGTACGCCTAGCGGCAGCGTAAACTCGCCCACATTGCTCGGGATTCGCTCTTTGAGGCGGTAGCCGTTCAGGGGCTCAATCACAATGGCAGGCTCATCGGAACGGAGCAACGTATTGTAGAAACCGGCCGCCTGGGTCATGTTGCGCGGCACGCAGAGGTGAATGCCGCGGATAGCGCCCAGGATCATCTGGATTGGGGAGCCGGAGTGCCAAATACCTTCGAGGCGGTGACCGCGTGTACGCACAATCAGCGGGGCCTTCTGCCCGCCTTTGGTGCGGTATTGCAAGTTGGCCAGATCATCGCTCAGAATCTGGATAGCGTAGAGCAGGTAATCCAGATACTGAATTTCGCTGATGGGGCGCAGGCCGCGCAATGCGGCCCCAATGCCCTGCCCCACGATGGTGCATTCGCGGATACCGGTATCGGTCACGCGCAGCTCACCAAACTTTTCTTGTAGCCCTGCAAATGCCTGGTTTACATCCCCAATACGACCGACGTCCTCGCCGATGGCAAAGATGCGCGGGTCGCGCTGAAAGTTGGCATCGAAGCAAGCTTGCAGCACTTCCCGGCCGTCCACCTGGGCGGCATCAGCCGCAAATTGAGCGGGTATCACTTCGATGTTGCCAACGGCTTCTTCGCTTTGGCTGAAGAGGTAGGAGTTGTAGCGGTCCGCATTTTCGGCCTGGGCCTGATCGAGCCAGTTCAGTAGGTCGCGGCGGGCGGCGCTGCGTTGGCCGCGCACGAGGCGCAGGGCACGGCGCACCGTGCGCACAAGGTCGGCCCGAATGGGCGTAGGGTTTTGCCGGAGGGAGTCTACTAGCTGTTGCACGCCGCTTTCGGGACCCGCTTCGGTTGCTAGCTGGTTGAGTTGGGTTAGCACCTCGTCGCGCTCCTGTCGGATAGGATCGAAGAAAGCTGCCCACGCCGCGGTTCGGGTCACTTTCACCACTTCCCGGGCTTCGTTTTCAATCTGTTGCAATTCGTATTCGGTGGCGTGGCCCTCAGTTATCAGCCACGCTCTCATTTTCACCAGGCAGTCGTGCTGTTGCTCCCATACTAGGCGGTCTTTGGACTTGTACCGCTCATGCGAGCCGCTGGTACTGTGACCTTGCGGTTGCGTCACTTCCGTAACGTGGACAAGCACGGGCACGTGCTGCGTGCGGCAGAGCTCAGCGGCGCGCTGGTACGTATCAACCAGCGCGGGGTAATCCCAGCCCTTCACCACAAAAATCTCGAAGCCGGGCTCGCCTTCCCCATCACGCTGCAAGCCCATCAGAATGGCGGAAATACTTTGCTTGGTAGTCTGGTACTCCGCGGGTACCGAAATACCGTAGTGGTCGTCCCAGACGCTCATCAGCATCGGAATTTGGAGTACGCCGGCGGCGTTGAGCGCCTCGAAGAACATGCCCTCGGAGGTGCTGGCGTTGCCAATTGTGCCAAACGCTACCTCGTTGCCGTTCACCGAGAACTGCTCGAACTGCTGCAACTCCGGGTTTTGGCGGTAGAGCTTGGAAGCGTAAGCTAGCCCTACCAAGCGGGGCATTTGGCCGGCAGTGGGCGATATATCAGCCGAAGAATTCTTGCTGGTGGCTAGGTTCTTGAAGTTGCCGTCTTCGTCGAGGATGCGGGTGGCGAAGTGGCCGTTCATGGCGCGGCCCGCCGTGGCGGGCTCGGCTTCCACGTCGGTGTGGGCGTAGAGCTGGGCGAAGTACTGCTGCAAGGTCAGCTCGCCAATGGCCAGCATGAAGGTTTGGTCGCGGTAGTAGCCGGCCCGCCAGTCGCCAGCCCGGAAAGCGCGGGC
This sequence comes from uncultured Hymenobacter sp., assembly GCF_964242765.1. NCBI lineage: Bacteria > Pseudomonadati > Bacteroidota > Cytophagia > Cytophagales > Hymenobacteraceae > Hymenobacter > uncultured Hymenobacter sp. The sequence continues at coordinate 5,818 of NZ_CAXTBM010000053.1, read as the reverse complement.
CATGGCCAATTGGGGCAGCTCCTTACCGTCGCCGAAGATGCCGAACTTGGCCTTGCCCATAAATACCTCTTTGCGGCCCGCCAGGGAGGCGTACCGACTTTCCCACCCGAGGCGATAGTCGCGTAAGAGTTCGTCTTTACTGAGAGTGGCCACAGGAGCCAACAAGTCGGCAGATTCAGTAGTGAGCATAAACGGATGGGGTTGTGGTGCCAGGAAAGGCTGGGAAGGCCCGCACGCTGGGTACAGACGCGCAAAAGTACGGATTTGGCCGGCAGGTTTTGTTGAGACGCAACGAGGGACGTTTTTGTTTATCTTTGGGAGGCGGAGCCTGGTACTACCAGGCTCTGTCTCACCTTGTTCCAACTCATACCTACTTCTATGAAGCATTTTGCCTCTCTCCTGTTTGCCGTGCTGCTGGCCGTAGGCGCCCGTGCGCAAGGCGTTATCACCTTCGAGAAAGAACTACACGACTTCGGCAGCGTGCCCGAGGGTACCATGGCGACCCACGAGTTTAAGTTCAAGAACACCGGCAATCAGCCCGTTGTTATTGCCAACGTGCAAGCCTCGTGCGGCTGCACCACCCCCGACTGGACCAAGACGCCGGTGCTGCCAGGCAAGTCGGGCATCGTGAAGGCCATGTACAGCAGCGCCGGCCGGCCGGGCGTATTCAACAAAACCGTGACGGTAACCAGCAACGCCAGCGTGCCAAGCACGGTGCTCACCATTAAAGGCGACGTGGTAAACAAAGAGCAGGCAAAGGCCACCATGACGCCCGCCCAACTGGCGCAGTCGCCGCGCCTGGTGCTGGACCGCACCACCCATGATTTCGGCAAGATGGAATCGGGGCAGCAGCCGGCCGCCAAGTTCACGGTTAAAAACACCGGCAAGCAGCCCCTGGAACTGGGCATGATAACGTCGGCCTGCAACTGCGTGGGCTACAAGTCGGTGCCGCCAACGGTGAAGCCCGGCCAGAGCGCCGTAGTGGAACTGTTGTACGCGCAGCGCCAGACCGGCCAGATGTCGGATGTAGCGACGCTAAGCTCCAACGACTTGAACGGCGACGTGAAGGTTACCTTGAAAGCCAACGTGGTGCGCGACCTGAACAGCAGCAGCATGGTGAAGGAAACCAACGTGGTAGTACCATTCAAGTAAGCATCTTGGCAGAGAAGTTTTGCAACGCGAATTCTCTGTCTGATTACTTTTGAAGCTCATACCAAGTGAAAAGCCCCTGGCAGCCATGTGGTCGTCAGGGGCTTTTTTATGTACGTAATTCTGTGTTCACGGCACTTGCCTACCAATTGCGTTGTTGTGGTTTCTTGCAATGACGGACTTCATCTATCTTTGCCGTCTCCAATTTATTTTCTTCTCACCTTCCCGCTCTGCCATGATCATCGGCGTACCGAAAGAAATTAAGAACAACGAAAACCGCGTGGGCTTGACGCCCGCTGGCGTAGCTGAACTCCGTAAGCACGGCCACGATTTATACGTACAAAGCACGGCTGGATTAGGCAGCGGCTTTCAGGACGCTGAATATGAAGAAGCCGGCGCCACTATTTTGCCTACCATAGCCGAAGTGTATGGCAAGGCGGAAATGATTGTGAAGGTGAAGGAGCCGATTGCCCAAGAGTACCCGCTGATCAAAGAAAACCAACTGCTGTTCACCTACTTCCACTTTGCTTCCGGCGAGGAACTGACGCACGCCATGATTGAGCGTAAGGCGGTTTGCTTGGCCTACGAGACGGTAGAGCTTTCCAACCGGGCGTTGCCCCTGCTTATTCCGATGAGCGAAGTAGCTGGCCGCATGGCCCCGCAGGAAGGGGCTAAGTATCTGGAGAAGCCGCTGAAAGGCCGTGGTATTCTGCTGGGCGGCGTGCCCGGCGTGAAGCCTGCCGAAGTATTGGTATTAGGCGCGGGCATTGTGGGTACGCAGGCTGCCAAAATTGCCGCCGGCCTGGGCGCGCAAGTCACCATCATGGACATCAGCCTGAACCGTTTACGCGAGCTTGACGACTTTATGCCCAAGAACGTGGTAACGCAGTACTCCAACGAGTACAACATCCGCGCCGCCATCAAAACCGCCGACCTCATCATCGGCGCCGTATTGATTCCGGGGGCTAAAGCGCCGCACCTCATCACCCGCGACATGCTGAAAACCATGAAGCCCGGCACGGTGCTCGTAGACGTAGCTGTAGACCAGGGCGGTTGCATCGAAACCTGCCGCCCCACCACGCACGAAGACCCGACCTTCATCATCGACGACATCGTGCACTACTGTGTGGCCAACATGCCGGGCGCCGTACCCTACACGTCTACCCTGGCCCTGACCAATGCTACGTTGCCTTACGCTGTGAAGCTGGCCAACCTGGGCTGGCAGGAAGCGTGCCGCCGCGACGAGGCCCTGCGCCTCGGCCTGAACGTGGTGCACGGCGAAGTGGTGTACAAAGGCGTAGCCGATGCCTGGAACCTACCGCTGGTTGACGTGCACAATGTGCTGGAAGAAGCCGCTGTTTAATTGCTGATTGTTTAATTGCTGATTGTTAAAGCCTTTCTGGCCACTTGGTCAGGAAGGCTTTTCTGTAACACCAACTTTCAGTTGGTGACATGTTGCACGAGCGGCGGTTACGTGTTGCCAACAATATCATTTAACGACTCACCAACTAAAAGTTGGCGTTACTTCCTATGAAAGGCATCCTCTATACGGGCGGCGAGCTAACTGACCTCGCCACTTTCGCCCGCCTTCCGGTTTATCTGCAAACATTTTTGCGCGAGCAAAACGGCGTGGTGGCGTACTTCGGCGGGCTACACCTGCGCGGCTGCGTGGCCGGGCCTGCCTGGCACTCCTTGGATGCTGCCTGGCAAGGCCCTGCCGCCTTCTGGCGCACCTACGACGAAGTATTGGAATCCGACATTCCGTTCGGCCAAGACTGCGTGGGCAACCAGTTTCTGCTGCGCGGCGACGCGGTGCTACTGCTCGACACTGAAACCGGAGAACTGGCCGACTTAGAGGTGGACTTCAAGCATTTTTTGTTCGGCGTGGAAAAGTATCCGCTCGATGCGCTGGGCATGGAGCCATTGCGGGGCTTTCAGCAGCAGGGCGGCGTGTTGCAGCCCGGACAGTTGCTGAATGTCTTTCCCCCGTTCTGCATAGCCGTTAACAGCAGCAAAGCGCCCACACTAAAAGCTATAACGGTTGCCGAGCGGTTAACTTGGCTGGCTAATTTCCACCGTAAAATCAAGGACTTGCCCGACGGACAAACCATCCACCTCACGGGCGAGTAAATCTTTTTTCTGTTCATGATTTCACCACTTCTGCGTCTGCTGCTGCGCCGGTTGCTGCTGCTGATGGGCGCGTATGTGCTCCTGCGGCTGGGCTTTTATGTAGCTAATCAGGCCGTGTTTCGGGAGGCGACGGCGGGGCAGGTGCTGCTGGCGTTCTGGCACGGCTTCCGCTACGATATTGCGGCGTTGCTGCTGCTGAATCTGCCGTTTCTGCTGCTTTCGTTGGTACCGGCCTTCAGTTTTCGGTGGCAAGGGTTTGTGCGAGGTGTATATCTCACACTTAATGCGTGCGGCATTGCGCTCAACCTGATTGACACGCAATACTTCAAGTTCATTGGCCGGCGCACCAGCAACGAGTTGTTTACCATCACCGACGACATCGAGCGGCAGGCGGGTCAATTGGTGGGGCACTACTGGTTTCTACTTATCCCGTTTGCCGTCCTGTTTGGGCTGGTGTGGTATTTCTACCCCATGCCTACGGCTACCGACGCCGCTTATTACCAGCCTGGCAGGCGCCGCCAACCAGTGCTCCGGACGGCACTAGAGGTACTGGTAGTAGCAGGCTTGGCGGTGCTTGGTATCCGCGGCGGGGTGCAGCTCAAGCCGTTGCGCACGGGCCACGCCTTCATGCAGACGCCCCCTATCCTGGGGCATGTGGCCTTGAACAGCACCTTCACGTTCCTGAAAAGTTTGCGCGCCGACGCACCCGAGCGGCGCAGTTATTTCCCGTCGATGGCGGCGCTGCGGCCGGCGCTGGCAGTTCGGCAACCCGGCCCGCGCCCCGGCGCCCCGCACGACAACGTGGTGATAGTGCTAGTTGAAAGCTTTGCTTCTGAATACAACGGCATCGAAAACGGCGGCAAGGGTTACACGCCTTTCTTCGATTCTTTGGCGACGAAGGGACTGTTTTTTCGGCAGCATTATGCCAACGGCCGCCGCTCCATCGAGGCGCTACCAGCCGTGCTGGCGGGTTTGCCGGCTCTCACCGAGAATTCGTTTATCACTTCCAACTTCCAGACCGACGAGTTGCACGGCTTGGGCGAGCTACTGGGCCGCAGCGGCTACGCCACTTCAGTATTTCACGGCGCGCAGAACGGCACCATGGGCTTCAATACCTTCGCCGGTATCACGGGTATTCAGCAGTACTACGGCCTCGACGAATACCCCGGCGGCACCAAAAGCCCGGATTTCGATGGCCACTGGGGTATCTTCGACGAGCCGTATTTACAGTACTTTGCTCGTCAGTTGGGCCAGCAACCGCAGCCGTTCTTTTCCACCGTTTTCACTTTGACTTCGCACGAGCCGTTCCCGGTGCCAGCGCAATACAAAGATCGGTTTGCGGCGGGCGAGCTCCCCATTCACGCCTCCATTGGCTACACGGATTTCGCGCTCCGGCAGTTTTTCAAAGCGGCGGCTAGTCAGCCCTGGTACAAGAACACGCTGTTTATCGTGCTGGCCGACCACACGTCGCAGACCCTGCGGCCCGAGTACCAGAACACGCTGGGCTCTTACAAAACACCGCTGCTGCTCTTCCACCCTAGCCGTAAACTGCCAGCGGCCAATGTGGAGCGCATCACGCAGCAAGCCGATATTCCCGCTTCGGTGCTCGACTACGTAGGCTTGGCTCCCAACCAGCCCCTGCTACCCTTCGGCTATTCGGTATTCGATACCAATACAACTGGTCGCGCGCTGTTTCTAAGCGGCGGTAGCTATTTCCTGGTCCACCAAGACTTCGTAACCGAACTCACCGTGGACCACAAGGTGCGGCTCTACCCCTACCAAAACCACGCACTACCCGCCACGCCCCTGCCCGCCCCGGACCCGCAGAAGCTCCGTCAATACGGCGACGAATTGAAGGCCTGCGTGCAGTTTTACCTTAATGGCTTAGCCGACAACGCGCTGTATAAGAGGTGAGATTTGCAGTGGTGAGGTGATAAGCTTGACGGCAGATACCCCCTTCTACGCAGCGGTGCCGTCAGGCTCACCGTACATCGGCACTTCACTTAGCATTTCATTGGTGCGTTGCTCGAAATTTACGCGCCAGCAGAAATGCTGGAGGCCGTTGGAAAGCAGTAGCAGGGGCGCGCCGATGGTTTGGTTGTAGGTGGCCACTTGTTGGGCCACGGCCGCCGTGATGGGTACCGTGGGCCTTTTGCACTCCACGAGCAGCAGCGGCAGCCCGTCGGGGCCGAGGGCCCAGAGGTCGGTGCGCTTTTGGCGCTGATTATAGCGGTGGCCGCGTTCCACGCTTAACAGCGCGCGCGGGTAGCCTCGGTGGTTGATTAGGTAGTGAATTATGTGCTGGCGCACCCACTCTTCGGGCGTTAGCACCACTTGCTTGCGGCGCAGTATGTCCCAGATATATATAGTTTCGCCGCTTTGCGTAAGTTTGTAGTCGAAAGGCGGCAGGTTTAGCTCTTGCATCACCTCCAAAGGTACGGCCCTGGGCTCTGGTTCCCGCTTTTCACTCCCGTACCGTCGCCCCTTCGTGGGGTGGACGGTTTTTTTGTAACCAATTTATTGAACCTCATACTTGGAT
>NZ_CAXTBM010000052.1:0-41559 GCF_964242765.1 uncultured Hymenobacter sp. | reverse complement strand
CCATAACAAAAGAAATATACGTCCTTCTTCTGTCCGTCATCTCTAGACCACCTCAATACTCGTCTTTCATTTCCCATATTTCTCTCTTATAGTTATCGACTAAGTTTAGTCTCTCATCTAAGAAAAACAGTGTCTCATTTATAAAATTTAATGAATACTCGCTGCTAGAGAAAATATCAAGCCTGCTAATATATTTTACAACAAATGGCTCATAGAAGCTATAAACAACATTATATAGTAGCTTTTTTTGTTCATCGGGTAATGTACTGTTCTCAATGAAATACCTTAATAAATTAAAGGTAGCGACAGCAGAAGTAAATAAATCGTTGATGTATGGTATGTATCGCTTTAATTGTATGTGCCTGTTTAAGAGCGGGTTTGCATCGGCAACTACTTTTAAATATTCGAATTGTGGGTAATATCTAGTTTTCGCTCGCTTGTAAGGATTTTGTTGAAGCCACATTGTTAAAAAAGCAGGCTTTGTATATTTAGCTATCGCAATAGGTGTTTTAGAAGAGTCTGTTAGGTATTGATGCTTGGCTATCAAGTCAAGCTCTTTACGCAAGTCATCAATTATTTTAAAGGCTGAACTGATAGCAGTTTCATTGTTTGATCTGCGCTGCTCGGCTTTAAAATTTTTTGTTTGATCTTGATTAGTTCTAAACTGCTCTTGTAGTGAAAAATAGACCACAAGAAGACCTGTAAAATTTAATAAAGGCCCAGCAATCCCCCCAATAGTATCCCCTATCTGCCCAGTACTTGTGAAATCTAAGCTCTTGAAAATGTACTCCCGAGTAAGTAGCCAAGGAAAGAAGCACGAGAAAACGGCTCCGATACATACTGTCCATAAGGCAGTTCTACTATTGGACGTTTTCTGCTCTTCAGTCGTCGCTGTATCCTTCAAGGCTAGGGTAGTATTATATAGTTGAGGGAAGATGATTGTCATCAGGGAGGACCAAAACACAAGTGACTAAATTTTGTACACCTGTCCTTATTTACGCGAAACCTTCTGCTGATACCTAGCAATTATACTAGACTTATCCATCTTTACGAAGAAGCCAAAGAGAGGCTACGCAGGCTTGGGAAGCCCTTTTTCAATGCGGTGTTGTTGTTTTTTCAGTGTTACCTTTACCGCAGTTCTACTCTGGTTGTCTCTCACCACTAAGGCCGCTGCCTAAAAACAGCAACGCCCGTGGTTGCGACACGGGCGTTTGGATTAAGAGGGTGTTACGTACCCAAATAATCCTGACTGATGGACAATTTGGTAAAACAGAAGTGGGCGGTCATATACCGCTTCCTTCGCAAGCACGACGAGCTGTTGCGGCTTTGCGTGCACCTAGTGGAAAAGGGAGTGTTACTCTATGTAGCCCTTCACAACCTCTAGGGATTGGCGGGTGTCGGAAACGGCATCCGCTAATTTTGTTTTGTCGCTCGGATAGCGACAACGCAAATATATAGGTCATTTTTAACTATAACGCAAATATTTACACAATAGGTGTCAGATTGTTTAAAAACGTGGTACTATTGGACTAGGCCCACTTCAACTTAGCTACGGCTAGTAACCGCTCACTTCCGAAACCACGAGCCCCGACTGATTAGGCCGGGCTTTTTGTATGGAACCTAATTATTCGGTGTAAATGCGTGCGCCCTGCAAGGCTTCCAGTTTTTCGCGTTGTGACCTTATATTCATCTCTATTCCACAGCCCAAACACGCCAAAATATCATTAGCAGGATACATCTCAGCCCCTGCAAAGACCTGTAACGGAGTCCCTTTTATTAGATTGAATTGAATAAGGCGCTGAACTCCGCAGTTCTTACAAATAAACCAGTGAAGAACCGCTGGAGTTATCTTGGAGTACGGCCCTTGTTTGGCTGGACCTGGAGCTGGCAGAGGCGTTAAAGATTTTTCTGGCGGAAAAACGAATTTAGAGAAAACGAAATTCGCGCCTTGTGACCCTTCTAGGTAATCAAACCCATCCAAAATATCTTGAGCAATTTTCAATAAAATGGTGAGAGCCAATGGCCTTTCTGCTACCCTAAACTCCATCAAACGTTCAATAGCCTCATCGCTTTCGTCATCTATCTCTATCGCTCCTTGTGGATGGCTTCCTCCCCATTTATTAGCTAACCGTCTTATTAATCTTTCTCTTGTTATGCTATGCAGAATTAATTTGCCACTCGCATTTATCTTGTTTACCCGAACAACCTCTTGCGTTAGCCAAATAGCAAATTTGGCTTCATAAGCTGTGAAATACATTGTCTCTATTGCGTAAGGATCGCGTGGTACAGGTGTTTCAGGAGTAGTATCATAAATAACAACAACGTGCTTGAGCGCATATAGCAGAGCCCCTATTTTCGTAGCATAACAAGAGTTGCAAATTTCTTTGCCTTGATAGGTGAACACTGGAACAAGAAGCAACTCCTGGTCATATTTTGGCTGCCCTTGCGGCTTCTGGGGTGCAAGCCGATAAGGTATCGTAGCTATTAATGCTTTAGGGTAATTGACGATAACATATTCATTATTCTTGATGCTACGCGAAATGGTTCGCGCTAAGCGGCTAGACCAGAACTTGGTAGTAGGCTTGTTCTCTGCGATGTAGTGACCTGCTTCCCCTTTCATATCTGCCCAATAACGAAGTGAATGGGACAGCTCCTTAAACATTGCACGATTATACCCTGACATGCAAACATCATACGCCGCTCTTAGCCGGTGAAGGCTATCTTCAATGTTCTCTTGTAGTTGGTCAGATGTCATCATAGCAGTAGTATTAAGAGCCTATTTCTAGCATAAGTTCTCACACAGCTTTACTATCGGCGGCAGCAAGCCCGCGCCTAGCGAGTCATGCACCACACTTAGTCCCACTTCAACTCAAAGTCACTGGACTTAGGCGGGTCTGTCTCATTAGGCGGGATTAAGCCCAGATACAGATCTACGTATTCGCTAATGCTTATTTTCTGTGCGGCGGCAAGCTCGGTAAGTCTGGCCCATTCGACATCCGTCAAAGTGATAGAGCGCCTGTATTTGTGTCCCTTCCGCTCCCTTCTCTGCTTACAAAGCAATATAGCGCGCTAGCCGCGCAACCGGACGCTTCGAAAAAGGCTTTTAAAGGAGCTAGGACTTATCAAACTCTCCTACTTGCCACGTATAATAATCGTCATACGTACGGGGGTGCAATTGATAGTATTCAGTTAGAAGAGCATTAGTTGCAGACACCGCAGTGTCGCTTCTGCCTATCATTGCGACTACTATGGTATTGGGTTCCGTGCGCTCTATATGGTCCTGTATCTCAACTAGTTCATTTATGGGGCCAGTAACAAGCCCGTCGCTGTCAAAGTTAACTGCCTTGATAAAGCGTATAGTTTTACCCTTATAAGTTGCTTCTCGGAATTGATAGCGCATGGCTGGACTATTGCTTGAATGTGAACGGCAACCCAATGTAGCTGGCTAGCCGCCAATCCTAACACTCCGAGCCACTACGATACCTGTAGCAAATCCTCTAAACGTGTAGTGTAGGCTGGCGAGCACCATTGGGCCTTGCCTTCCCAGGGCGCGCGGGCTTTGCCTCGCCCAACCAGCGTCGTCGCCATACGAACCGTATTTTTGCCAAAGCGCCGATTAAGCGCATCCAGCTCCGCCATGAGCCGCTCCCGCTTGCCCGTATCGGGTGCGGGTTCAAATAAGCTGAGCTGGGTTTGGCCAAGCGGCTCCAGCCCGTCGAAGATCACGCCTGCTTTGGTATAGACGGAATTAGCTTGCCACAACTTCTTGACGGCCATCCGGGCATAGCGCAACAGTTGCGTAGTATCCGACATGGCCACCGGCAGCGTCAGTACAGTCGAACAGGAATAGGGAGGGGGTTCAAGCCCGTACCGGTTCTTGCTCAAATACACGGTCATTAGGTGAGTAGCATCCCCTTGCCGCCGCAGCTTCTCCGCTGCCCGCGACGTAAATGCCCCAACGGCCGCGAGCACATCATTAAAAGCGCTTAGAGGCTGGCCGAAGGTCCGCGAACAGCTGATGCTTTGGCGGGCCAGGGTTCCATCCTCACTCGGCGCTAGGCCCTGACAGACGCGGCCCCGCAGTTCCTGCACCAGGCGCGCTCCCACCACGCCGCCCAACTGCTTGCGAGCCCAGGCGTCTGAGCAGCCCGCCAGATCCGCCGCCGTTACGAGGCCGGCCGCGGCTAGCTTCGCGGCATATTGCCGGCCGATGCCCCACACGTCCCCCACCCCTACTTGCGCGAGGGCCCATTGGCACTTTTCGTCGGTGTCGAGGTAGAGTACCCCGCCTAAGTCCGGCATTTTCTTGGCTAACCGATTCGCGAGTTTAGCCAGCGTTTTGGTGGGAGCAATGCCGATGCAGGTCGGAATACCAGTGCGCTTCTTGATATTAGTGCGCAGGGTGCGGGCAAAGGTGTCGAGCGGCGCCACGTATTTCTCCATGCCATGCAGGTCGAGAAATGCTTCGTCAATGGAGTAAATTTCAACCTCCGGGGCTTGTTGGGCCAAGTACCACATCACGCGCCGACTCATATCGCCATAGAGCGCGTAATTGCTGGAGAACACGCACACGTTAGAGGCGAGCAAATCGTGTTTGACCTGAAAATAGGGGTCCCCCATGCGAAAGCCCAACACCTTGGCCTCATTGGAGCGGGCGATGATGCACCCATCGTTGTTCGAGAGGACCACAATCGGCTGGCCCTCCAGCCGCGGCTGAAAGACCCGTTCACAGCTTGCGTAGAAATTATTGCAATCGACTAAGGCGAACATAGGCAGGGCCGTTTAAGCTTAGTCGCGGGTGCGTAGCAGCGCCGACTGTTTACTAGGGACGAGTTCATGCACGACGTGCGTGACCACGCCCCAGATGCTGACCTCGTCGGTATCGCGAATCTGGTAGGCCTTGAAAGCAGGGTTAGCCGGTTCCAGCCACCAGGTGCTGCCCCGGCAGACTAGACGCTTGACAGTGCAGTCGCCTTCGACCACGGCTACCACAATATGGCCGTGGTCGGCTTCCATCTGTTTGTCGACGGCGAGCAGGTCCCCGGTATGAATTTCCGCACCGGCCATACTCTCGCCCGTGACGCGCACGAGGTAGGTCGCGTCGGGATGGCGCAATAAGAGCCGGTTCAGATCGAAGGCTTCTTCTTCCAAATGGTCGGAGGCCGGCGAGGGAAAGCCCGCGGGCACGGTGCAGCTAAAGAGCGGCAGAAAGAAGGGCCTTTCGGTAACTGTTACCGGGATTAATTCGACATCATGCATGGACCGAACAAAAGAGGTTGGGTCACAAGTATACGCAGGTACTAACTTAATTAGTTAACATTGCCTAATATAAATGGCAATCTAAGTATAGCGTAGTTATGATGTTTAAGATAAAGACACCATCAGTCACAACAGTAGCACTAGCACCACGGAGTCGGCATAACGTAATTTCCCAGTCATACGCACCGGTGGTAAGAGCCACACTTGCTATCTTGGCAACATGGCTATTCCTTCCCATTATGCTTTTAAGCGCTTGGACCTGCAAGAGCAGTTAGCTATTGTTTTAGGAGAGGGCACGTACCTAACGATGCGCTTTGGGGAAGAAGGGGACCGGATCAACCTCTACCACATGGGCAGTTTCTTTGCCGAAGTATACTATGATCCCGAGGTCAATCACCTGCATCATTGCCGGACCTTTGTTAGCACGGGGCCACTCGAAGCCTATACTGATCAGATGAAGCTACCCAACCTCTAGCAAGCCCTATCTGCAAACATGAATGATTACTATGGCGGGGGTTGGTCGGCCCAAAAGCTGCGCGTCTACTTCTGGCTCTTGGTCGCGGCGGTGTCCGCGGTGATCGTACTCGACTGGCTAGGCGTCATCGAGGTTGAAAAACCACAACCGACACAACAGCAGGAGCCGTCACGTGAATAGGGTAGGAGTATTAGGCACCCCTATACTACCACTCTGTTGACCAAATCTGAAGTAGAAAAGTGCCTGTTGAATTCCTTTCCCGAATGGAGCCAGAAGAGTAACCCACTCGGGCTAGCTACAAAAAAGCGCGCCGACCAATAGATCAGCGCGCTTCTACGTTTGGGTAAGGACAGAGTAAGCCCTGGGGCTTTTGTGGCGGCGGAAGATTGGTGCTTAGCTGCTGAAGCCAACCAGGTAGCTGAGCGCTACCTGGAAGGCGCGGTTATAGTAGGCAGGGGTAGCAGACACCCTCCCGTCGTACCCCTGGTAGGGCACCGCCAAATTGCGCAGGCCCAGGCTGTAGGTGGCTTGCAACTGAAACCCCTGCAGGCGGTAGCCTGCGCCGGCTTGTAGGCCCCCGTCGAACCGCTGCGCATACCACTTATCGGAGTCGGACACTAAATGGGCCGCCTTTACCTTGCCCGTTTCGCTGGCAAAACTACTCACCTGCCGGGTAAAGTTGCCCCCGACGAGCAGGCTGGCGTACGGCCCGGCAAAGACCTGTAGGCCTTGCCCATCGCGCCCCAGGGTGAACGCTAGGTTTAGGGGCAGTGTCAGATAATTGAGACGCACGTCTTCCTCATAGAAAGAAAGCATATCAAAGCTTAGCCGGTAGCCCGAACTGCGGTAGCCCTTTTGGGAAAATAACAGGCTAGGCTGCACGGCAAAATGGCCGAATTGCACCGTGCTCGTCAGCCCGGCCTCGAACCCCGGACGGCTCGTGTACGAGGGCGGCTCGTACGAGGTAGCCACTCGAGTAGGGAAGTGAGCGCCGGAGACGTTGAGTCCCGCGCGGGGGCCAACGCGAAAGGTTGCTTGGGCTTGAGCAGTGCCCGCCAGTAGCAGGCTACCTGCTAGGAGGAGTAAGGAATGTGTCATCAGAAGGGAAAGAAGAAAGACTACCTGAGGAGCCGTAGCCGGAGGAAAAGGTTGCATTCCTGCTAGCGCGGCTTGCGGGTAATGAGCCGACTAGAGCGCCTACCGGAAAGGAGTGAGGAAGCTACATCGTTACAAAGGCAAGTGTCTTGATTTGAGCGTTATAGCGCCCGAAATTGTGTAAATTAGGCTTATGGAAAGTGCGGTACTTGTTGTCGTAGGTCTACTAGGAATCCTCTTGTACATGCTCCCTACCTTGCTGGCAGGTGGCAAGAAGAATTACACGACTATTCTTTGGCTCAATATTTTGTTGGGCTGGACGCTAGCAGGGTGGATTAGTGTGCTCATGTGGGCGCTAGCCAATGACGACAAACCGGGTCCGGGCACGGCTACACCACCCTTGAGAAGAGACATCGACTCTAGAAAAGCGCTAGTGGCCCGCTTGCAACAGTTGCGGGATGAAGGTATACTGACACAGGAAGAATTTATGAAGCATTTGCGCGGCATTAAGTAGGCTGTCCTATCCTGGTCTTAGGATGCACCTACAAGTAAGCGCTGGCCAAGAGAAGATATAGTAGGGCCAGTTCAGTTTGCGGGCGCGCAGTGCTATTCGCCTTCGTTGCCGTCTTCGGGCAAGCGCTCAATGAGCTCGTCTACGCGCGCCAGTTGGGTCCAGCCCGCATTGCCGAGGACAATCTCCCCTTTCTCTGTCACCTTGTGCCGGATGATTTCCACGGCCTTGTGCAGGATGCCTTTGGCCGGCTTGGGGTGAGCGAGTTCCTGCTCAAGCAAGTCGAGTTCCACCTGGAGCAGCTCCCGCCCAGAGGTGAGCGCCGCCTGTACTTGGCCTAGCCCTTCGAGGATCTGCTCTACTACCCCGGAGCCACTCAGGGCAACCCGTTCATCCCGAGGCTTAGCAGCTGTCGCTGCGTTCTCAGGCAGCGAATCGGGCTTTGGTTGGGGCCCTGCCTCTGAGTTCGCACTACTATTGATCCAGCTGCGCATAGAAATAGGATAGGTAAGTTGATATCTTGGTTGCTACCGCACGGTTAGCGTAGCGGATGGCGTTACCTGAATCCAGGTAGCGGAGGTAAAATAATCGATCGCCTCGCTCGTAGTAAAAGGCTAGCCAAGTGCGCTCAGACAAGGTGGTAAGAGCAGCCGATAACGGCAACTTTACTGGGCCAACGTGGCACTTTACTCGCTCAACACCCTCGTACCTCAGTGGTTTTGCGCGCCCTCCGTGGGCTGCTTACGCTGCATGGGCACCTGCTGGCGCCGGAGGAGACCTTCTACCTACTACACCTACTAGGCCAGCCGGTCGGGGTTGGTTTCACGCCAGGCACCCCAGTTGAAGCCACAACCGCCGGGGTTTTATAAATGCGGCTGCACAGACAATACATGGCTCAAGACAAGATGATTTTTATCTTCACCGAACGCCAACCTTCTGAGAGTTAGAAGCCTCTATCTAGTGTCAACTGCCTTTTCATTACGTTCTATGCTCCGCCTCTTTATGCTTTCTCTCTTAGGGTCGCTGGCCACCGGCACCCTACATGGGCAACACGCTAGCGTTGGCGTCAAAGCCGGCCTCAATGCCAGCACCTACCATGGCAGTGATGTGCCCAGCCCACAGTTTCGGCTCGGACCAATGGCCGGGGTGCTGGTACGGCTGCCACTAGGTGTCCACCTGGACTTGCAACCGGAACTTTTCTATGAGCAGCGGGGCGCGCGCACCTCGTACACTACCACTTTAACGGGTATTTCTTCCTCCTATGAGTTTACGCACCAGGAATTTAGTCGACTCCACTACGCTAGCTTACCCGTACTCGTGCGCCTGCACGGGGCGAAGTGGTTTGCCGTGGCGGGACCGCAAGTGAGCTACTTGCTAGCTGCGCAACGCCGCATCACGAATGCCTCAGAATTAATTTCGGGCCCGCGAGATCCAAGTATCCTTGTGAGTAACGGCACTACAACTACGCGGAGTGTCAGCAGTTATAATCGATGGGAATTGGGCTACGTGGTAGGAGTAGGCTACCAGGTGGCGAGTCGACTCGGCATAGAACTGCGGTATGCCGCGGGCCTCACGTCGGTGCGCCGGTCTCTGCTTTATGAGACGTACCAATCGACTCCCCGCGCAGAGTTGGCCCGCAATGGTAGTCTGCAAGCACAAGTGAGCTACCAGTTCAGCGCACAGTAGCAGTTGACGCTAACCCGATAAATAAAAGCCCCATCTGGTAACGGATGGAGCTTTGTGTTTCTATAGATTCGTCTAAGCGCGCGGGAGGGGAAGGCGCCTGCCTTGCTTGTTGCAGCAACTAAGAGAGTGGCTGAGGCAAGGGAGGGCTTAAGACGCCTCAAACAAGGCAATGCGTCTACGCCAGCAGTCACTCCAGCGCCTGGTAGAGGCCGTAGCCGACCAGCGCCGGGGTATTAATGAGTAGGCCCAATGGGAATTCTCGTTTTGGCTGGAATAGCGCCTAGCAGTAGGGTAGCCGCGCATCCGGGCAGGCACAACGGCCGCGGCTAGGGGGTGCCGCGCTTGAGCAAGTAATAGTGCCTGTTTTCTTCTACACCGTGGGGCAGCACTTCCCAGCCCAGCGAGTAGAGATAGTTGAGAACAGCGGCTTCATCGGCAAAGCGGCGCGTTTTCCCGTTTTCCTGCACGTAGTCATACAGGCCCGCCGGCTTCACGCCATCGGCGAGGGAGAGTTGACAGTAGTTCACAAGAAGCCAAATGCGGGCGGCCCCGTACATGGGTTGCGGAGCAGCAGCGGGGGCTTGCTGGGCATAGGCCCTGGGCAGGGCGGCGCCGGTGCAGAGAACGAGCAGGAGGAGCAGATACTTCATGCAGTAGGTAGTGTAGAGGCGCCAGCCGGCCCGCCGCCCAGCAGCGCCCGGCTCAGGAGCAACCAGAGTGACTGGTAAGGTATAGCGGTAGGATTTAGCGGCGGAGGTAGTGGAACGTCGTCACGAGAGAATCCTGAGTGGCGGGGGAAAGGTAGCCGACAGCTCGGTACTCAAGCGTTACCTCCTCGGCTGTGAGCTGGGTGATGTAATACGTCACGCCACTCGCCAGAGCCAGGGTATCGCCGCGGCGTGTGAAGGCTTGCGGGACGTCATAAACGGTGCCATTGCCGAGGAAGCGCTGGGAGCTAGTGCTGGTGAACCTGGTGTAGTAGACATAAGGGTCATGCTGGTAGTCCTGTGTGTTCTGCTTGGTGAGCACCCGGGCCGGGTTGTAGACCGACCAGGTAACACGCGCATCATTCCAGTCGCCCTCCAACGTGGGTTCTGGGTCCGGCGAATCTTTCTTACAGGAGCCCAGCAGCAACGCCAGGCTCACCAGCCACAGCGGTAATAATCGAAGCATATAGTCAAGCTAAAACGAGGGTATGCAATAAGGTCTAGAAGTGGCCGGTAGTTGCCCCGGTTATTTTATAGAGCAAATAGGCGTTGGATCCCACTGGGATAGCGCGTGGGGGCTAGTTGAATAAGAGAGGTAGGGATAGGCGGAGATTATTCATACGTTTATGAAAAAATTATACTGTAAAGATATTCACATCTGTATTCATGCTTACAACTACTGCTTGTACCTCCCTCTCTTTCTACTTTAGCCGCTTAGTCCTCGCCCTGCTCGTCAGCATTGGCTTGCTGCTGGCCTGTTCAGCTAGCTATGCGCAAACACCGTCCTGGCAGACAGTAGCAATCGCAACCCCTACTAGCAACACAGCCTTTTCTCAGGTGAATGCAACGGCTGTTGACGCCAATGGGAACGTGTACATAATAGGCGAATTTGAAGGCTCAGTTCGCTTTGGTACTACCACCCTGACGAGCGCTGGCAACTACGACGTGTTCATCGCCAAATGGCATCCAACAACTGGTTTTATGTGGGCGCAACGGGTAGGGGGTAGCGGCTATGAATTCGGCACAGCAATAGCCTTGAACGGTAGCAGCGTGTATGTAACAGGAACTTTTCAGAGCGCTACGATCAGTTTAGGAGCTACTACGCTTGCTAACGCTGGTCCCGGCTATTTTGATGGCTTCGTGGCCAAACTTACCGATGGGGGCAATACCAGCAATTTTAACTGGGCCCAGCAAGTAGGCAATGCGGTCTACGACGAAATGAAGGCAATAGCCGTGGACGGAGCTAATGTATACGTCGCCGGCCAGTTTAGTAGCACTCTTCGCCTTGGTAGCACCACCTTAACCACTGCGGGCCTCGAAGATCTATTTATTGCCAAACTTGTGGACCAGGGGAACACGGCCAGCTTCGTGTGGGCCCAGCGAGCCGGTGGCTCCTACCCTGAATTAGCCCAGGCACTAACCGTGGTTGGATCAAACGTATACCTGGCCGGCAGCTTTAGTAGCCCAACAGCCGATTTTGGAAGCAGCCGACTTACGACAGCTGGTGGCGAGGACGTGTTTGTTTGCAAGCTTCAAGACTTAGGGGCAAGCGCCCGTTTTAGCTGGGCACAAGGAGCAGGAGGCAATGGGATTGATCGAGCGAATGCCGTAGCCGTGAACGGCAATAATGTGTACTTGACAGGCGAATTTGGGACCAATGACCCTAGCGCTCACTTTGGTGATACCACTCTGACGAGTAGAGGCTATGATGACGTTTTCATTTCCAAGCTCACCGATGCTGGCACCAATGCTCAATTCATCTGGACGCAACAAGTAGGCAATATCAATAGTGACCTGGCGCACGGCTTGGCGGTGCAAGGAAACAAGGTGTATGTGACGGGTAGATTTGCTAGTCCTGTGTTGACGGTGGGCACTACCGCGCTGAACAATTCCGCCAGCGGCTCATATGAAATATTTGTAATGCAGCTCACGGATGTCGGTAGCGCAAGTCGCTTTGAGTGGGCGCAACGAGCAGGAGGCACTAGGCAAGACCAAGCATCAAGCGTAACACTAAGTGGTACACGCTTGTACGTAGCAGGGTATGTTCAGCCCCCTGCCCAATTTGGTAGCCATACTGTTTCCTCTACTTCTGCTTTCGGAGCTGCCTTCTTAGCAATTCTCGATAATCTTCCTCTGCCTACAAATAAACCTGTTTACCTAGCCGAAGTAGGCCTGTACCCTAATCCGGCCTATACAAGTGTCACCGTACAATTTCCTGCTAGTACTGGGACTACCCAAGCGACGTTTACCTTCAGTGACCTGATGGGCCGGGTGGTACGCACGCAATCGCTACGGTTGACACCTATGAATGCCACTGCTGAAGTTTCCGTGGCGGGCCTAACTCCCGGCATGTATCGGGTGCAAGTGAAGGCAGGGAACCAGTATGCTACTTCCTTACTCGCAATAAAGTAAGCCTAGTTGCTGCAGCGCTAGTGTAAAACCCCCAGCACATGCCGGGGGTTTTTGATTATGGCAGTGTAGCTTTCTACATCAATCTACACTAATCAAAACTGCGTTTCCCACCTGTAGAGCCACTTTGCCTGTGTAGTAGTGTAGCTAGTGTATGCCCAGAAACAAGATAAATTTTCTTGCTCTGTCTTACCGAGCCACTTTCAGCAGTTCAGGCATCTCGTAAGCTTTGGCAAATTCACGCTCAACTGTCTGCTCAGTGATGTTGACGTAGCGCTGGAATGACTTCCACGTCTTATGTCCGGTGATCTTCATCACCAGCTCTGGCCGTAGGCCTCGTTCTAAGCTCAGCGTGACGAAAGTCCGGCGCCCGGTATGACAGCCTAGTTTCTCCCACTTAGCTACTGTTCTCGATTCACGACGGCCGCCGCTAAAGCGCACGACCTCTAACGGAGAATCAATACCGGCCAATTGCCCTAGCTTTTTGAGATAGTCATTAAGCCGCTGATTGCTGACGAGTCGGACCCCGCCGGCCAAGTAGCGTGTCACAATGAGTAGAGCGCGGGCCTGCAGAGGAATACTTACCATCTCGCGCGTTTTCTGCGTGGTAATGCGCAGCTTGTTGCCCCGCACGTGCTCGGGCCGGATGCTCACTAAGTCCGAGTAGCGCAAGCCCGTGTAGCAGATGAGCAGGAACAGGGACCGTGCGTTATCGAGGTAGCCACCGGCGGGTAACTCCAATCCTTCCAGCGCTTCCACCTCTTCCGCCGTTAACGTCATGATGTCGGGCTCCTGCCGTTTCCAGGCCAACCGCTCCCAACCACTGGCGGTGGTGAAGCCGCGCTCTACGACGTAGCGCATGAAGCGCCGCAATCGGTCTAGGTGCTTGGCGACGGTATTATCGGTAAGGCCCCCGGGCCCGAGAAGAAAGAGCACGAAAGCATCGCCAAAGGCCGGGGTGATCGTATCGAAGTCCACGGCGTAGCGGGCCGTTTGCTCGTAGCGCAGCAGGTAACGAAG
The DNA here is from genome assembly GCF_964242765.1 of uncultured Hymenobacter sp. Classification (NCBI taxonomy): domain Bacteria; kingdom Pseudomonadati; phylum Bacteroidota; class Cytophagia; order Cytophagales; family Hymenobacteraceae; genus Hymenobacter; species uncultured Hymenobacter sp. Next base: position 28,397 of record NZ_CAXTBM010000052.1, on the reverse strand, counting down.
CGTCGTTTCCGCCGCCTGTGCCGTGCGTACTCTGCCTTTCGCACGGGTCAGCGTTGTCCACTCCGTGAAGTAGTCCTGAAACGAGCGCGTAAGTACGGCTTCCGGCGCCTCCGCAGGCAAGAGTTGCACCAGCGTTCGCAACGTCGCAGCCGTTGGCACCTGCCCAAGGGCTAGATGCTGCTCGCAGCACGCTTGCAACTGCTTTTCCAACGTGTCCAATCGGTCATTGAGAGCGCCATTGCTGGCATAGCCGCGGGTCTGGGCCCGCTGTTGCTCTTTGAGCCACTGCTTAGGCAGGATGGACTGGCCGGTATACACTTTGGTGCGCACCCCGCCCATGGTTACCAGGGCCACAATGGCAGTCGGAATAGGCGCAGTAGGCCGCTTAAGGTGAAAGGAGATGGTCGCCATAAACAGAAGGGGAGAAGTGCCGCACTAAAGCTACAGCTTTCTGTCCTCTGGGGTACACATGGGGGTACAAGACAGGCGATTTATCCCGACAATCCCCGACACATGCTGGCAGGCGTACCAGATAAATGCCCTTAAAGCGCTAACAGGAGGGTTCTTTTTGTCGGGGTACATAGCGTATTATAAAGAGGAGGTGAATCCCATCCTCTCTACAACAAGCCCCGTTTCTGCTTCAGGAACGGGGTTTTGTTTTTAGCGGCAGCCAGTTCTCTTTTCTTTCGGCGCAACAGGCTGCCAACAGAAACAGCTCGCGCACTTATGCGGGAGGTTGTAGGCAAGTAGCGCCATAGAGCAGCTTTATTTCACGGCAACAGCTTCAGCTGCACCTGCTTATAGCAGGGAGAAACTACATTTAGTGCTCCATCAACGAACGGACCGTTATGAGCAAGTTTGCCGGGGCCCTGGCCTTACTTCTGATTTCTGTTTTTCAGCAGCCCGCTGCCTCACGCTTGGTCGCAGCAAGGCCGGTGGTTGCTTTCGCAAAACAACCCATCCGAACTGGGGCCGAGCAAACAGCGCAGTACGTGCCGTACCTGAAAGGCAAACGGGTGGGTATTCTGGGCAATCAAACGTCGATTATCGGCAAACGGCACTTGGTCGATAGCCTCAAAGTGCTGCAAATAAACATCGTGAAAGTGTTTGGCCCCGAGCACGGCTTTCGGGGCAATGCCAGCAACGGCGCCCACGTGCAAGACGAAGTAGATCAGGCCACTGGCATTCCGATTGTATCGTTGTACGGGGCCAAGCGCAAGCCCTCTCAAACGGACATGGCTGCCTTGGATGTGATGGTGTTTGACCTTCAGGATGTAGGATGCCGCTTCTACACCAATATCAACACGCTGGGCGACATAATGGAGGCCTGCGCGGAGGCGGGGAAAGAGTTGGTGATTCTGGACCGGCCCAACCCGAACGGGTTTGTGGATGGCCCCGTGCTGGATATGAAGCTGAAATCGGGGATTGGCGAATTTCCCGTGCCCATCACCCACGGCATGACAATCGGCGAGTTTGCGCAAATGATAAATGGGCAAGGATGGCTGCCCAACAACCTGAAGTGCAAGCTGAAAATCATTTCCCTCCAGAACTATGCGCACACCCTCGGCTACACCCTGCCGGTAAATCCCTCGCCGAATCTCAATACCCAGCAATCCATTTTGCTTTATCCTTCTTTGTGCTTGTTCGAGGGGACTATCCTTAGCCAGGGCCGGGGCACGTATATGCCGTTTACGGTGCTGGGCAGCCCGGAACTGAAAGGCAAGTACAGCTTCTCTTTCACGCCCGTAAGCCTACCCGGCAAATCGGAAACGCCCTTGCACCAAGACCAGGTTTGCTACGGGCTGGATTTGAGAAAGTACGATATAGCGGCTTTCCGCAAGGCGGGCAAGATCAACATCAACTGGTTGCTAGAGCTGTACAAGGCCTATCCGGCTAAAGAAAAATTCTTTGATAGAAGCCAAAGCCGGCAGATCGGTAACATTGACGGGCTGGCCGGCACGACGCTGCTGAAGGAGCAAATTATAGCCGGCAAAAGCGAGCAGGAAATTCGCAAAACCTGGGAGCCGCAGCTTTCCGCCTACAAAGCCATGCGCAAGAAATACACGCTGTATCCTTGAGCAACCAGAAGGTAACAAACAGCGCATTGCCTTGATTTCAACCTTTTCCTGGTGTGGTATTGCCTGCTAAGCAAGACGTTACCGCGTCTTAGTTTGCAGATTCTTTGGCCTGTTCACTGGGTGGGGCCGGTATCAACGCGGGCTTCTAGGGTGCGTTGCGCGGCCACCGACACCGCCGACAGCAAGTCGTAGCCGGTGGCGGCCTCAATGGCGTCGACGGTGGTGCGGTAGCTGGCCCAATTAGAGTTGAGGGAGTTGTTGTTGGGCGTGTCGACGGCAATAATGCGGGTGGTGGCCGTGACGCGGCTGGCATCGTCGGTGCCGGCTGGCAGCACCACCACTACTTTCCAGATGCGGCTCGGCACGGTTATGCGGCCGTTGTCGAGCGTCGACTTGGCGCCGTTCGAGCCTACGCCCCCGGTGCCATACTGGCCCATGATAATGTATAGCTCGTTGCCGGCTTTGGTCAACGTGCGGCAATATTCCTCTAAGTCGCCCCAGGTATTTTGGTTGTTGTTGGGCGCTTGCGGTATTATGTTGGTCATCAGGAAGGTAGCCGAGTTGTCGGCTACCGTTTTGGTGCGGTCGGCGGAGGGGCAGTTGTGGCCCCGGTCGAAGCCGGAACCGGTGTAGCTGCTGCTCTGCGCCTGATACCAGGTGGCCGGTAGGGCAGCATCAGCCCGAAAATCATCCTGCCGGGCGGCCGTGCCCAGCCATTCCGTGCTTAGGTGCCAACTCACCCAGTTCGGAATGCCCCGGTCCCGGTGGTAGGAGAGGACGTATTGCGACTTGCTGAGCAGGTAATTGGTGGGTTGATTAACGTCGGTAGTGGCGCCGCTGGGGTTGCCCAGGGCCAGATGGTCGAGTGCCGGCTCGGGGGTTTTGTCGGATTCACAGCTAGCAAATAAAGCCAGCAGAGCGCAAGGCAAAAGGAAACGGAAGCGGGGAAAAGCTGGCATCATCAAACAAAGGTACAAGCGCACTACTTAGGCGCCGAACTCGCGTAGGCTACCCCGTGGCTCAAACGGGCAGCGGATTGAGCTGGGGCAGGTTGCGTTGGTGCCAGTACGGGTAGATGGGTGGCGTGTCGCTGGCCTTGTCCAGGCGGGCTACTTGCTCGGGCGTGAGGTTCCAGCCCACGGCGCCCAGGTTTTCCCGGAGTTGCTCTTCGTTGCGCGCCCCAAACACCAAGCTCGTGACGGTGGGGCGTTGCAGCAGCCAGTTAAGCGCCACCTGCGCCACCGACTTGTTGGTTTCGGCGGCCAGCTCATCAAGCACGTCCACGATGTTGTATTGCAGCTCGTCCGGCACGTCGGGGCCCTGGCCGCCGCCCTGTTTTAAGCGGCTGCTTTCCGGTATCGGCTGGCCCCGCCGCACTTTGCCGCTGAGCCGCCCACTTGCCAGCGGCGACCAAATAACAGCCCCCACGCCTTGGTCCTGGGCCAGCGGCATCAATTCCCACTCGTATTCGCGGTTGATGAGGGAATAGTACACCTGATGGCCAATGTAACGCGCCCACCCGTAACGCTCCGACACCGACAGCGACTTCATTAGGTGCCAGCCCGAAAAGTTGGAGCAGGCAATGTAGCGCACCTTGCCGCTTTGCACCAAGTCGTCGAGTGCCCGCAAGGTTTCCTGGACCGGCGTGCGCCCATCAAAGCCGTGCAGGTAATACACGTCGATGTAGTCGGTCTGGAGGCGGCGCAAACTGTCTTCGCAGGACTTGAGCAGATGCAGGCGCGACGAGCCGAAGTCGTTGGGCCCCTCGCCCATGGGGAAGGTGGCTTTGGTGCCGATGAGCACCTGCTGGCGTCGCCCGGCCAGCGCTTCACCTAAGATTTCCTCGGCCATGCCATTCGAGTACACGTTGGCCGTATCGAAGAAGTTAACGCCCGCTTCCAGGCAAATATCCAACAGGTGGCGGGCTTCGGCTACATCGGTGCTGCCCCAGGCCTTGAAAAACTCGTTGCCTCCCCCGAAGGTGGCCGTGCCGAAGCTCAGAACGGGCACATGCAGCCCCGAAGCCCCTAATTGTCTGTATTCCATAATCCGTCTTGAAGTAGAACTTCAGAAACGGTTTACGGCAAGCTTGGTTTTGCTCCTGACCATGCCAACCCATCATACCCGCAAAGAACAAGGCAGGGCAGAGGCACCTTTTAGAGAATGACGCAAGCTGACAAAGCTTCAGCTACCCCCGTTTTCGCCTTTCTTTTGGTCGTCGTTGCGGATGCTCTTGCGAGGGCGGGCCGGGTCGGAGGTGGTGGCGCCAAACTGGTAGTTGAAGCTAAGCCGCACGGCGCGGTTGTAGGCGTAGGTGTCGCTGCGGAGGGTGTAGCTGTCGGGCGAGGCGAGGTCGGCGCGGAAGAGGATGGTGCGGGAAAAGGGGTTTTCCAGGTTGAGCGTCAGGTTGCCTTTCTTCTCGAACAACTCTTTCTTCACCGACAACGTGTGGTTCTGGAAGCCGCTGGCATCGCCCTGGAGCAAGATACGCCGCGAGTTCACGTACAGCGACGCCTGGACGCTGTAGCCGTGCTCGAACGTCCAGGCCGACGAGAGGTTGCCGTTGTACATCAGGCCCTGGTTGCTGACGTTGAATAGGGGGCTATTCACCTTCAGGTAAAAAGCGTTTACCGTGGCGTTGAGCGTCCACTTCGGGTTTGGCTTGGTGGAGCCCGTGACACTCAGCCCATAGGTGGCGCGGCGCGCTACGTTCTGGAACGTGTTGTAGAGTACGCTGGTGTTGGTGGTATCGTCGGGGAAGATGCTGCGAGCAGGCAGCGTGGTAAACACGTTCTGGATAGCATTATTGGTTTGGCGCCAGTAGCCCGATAAATTCAGCGTGCTGGTTTTGTGGCTGGTGCTGTAGCCCAGTTCGTACGCGTCGGTTAGCTCGGCCCGCAAATTGGGGTTGCCCGAGGAGGCCGAGCGGCCGTTGTTCACGTTGAGGTAGGGGTTGAGCAGCCAGATAGATGGGCGCTGAATGCGCCGGGTGTAGCTCAGCTTCAGTTTCTGCGCGTTGTCGGCCCCAAAATCGCGCGAGACAAGCAGGTTTGGAACAATAGTGGTGTACTGCTGCCGCACGTTAACTTCCGTGTTCACGAAGTCGCCGGCTACGCGGGTGTGCTCCACCCGAGCCCCGGCTTTGAAGCTGTACACCTTCCTGATGCTGAGGCCGTAGGAAAGGTAGCCCGCGTACACGTTCTGCTGGTAGTCGAACTGGTTGGATCGGGAAGGCACCAGCACCAACCCGCGGCCGTCAAGGCTGTCGGCTTCGATAGTATAATCGCTGCCCGCGTTGCGCAGAATAGCTTTGCTGCCTACTTCGAGCAGGCCGGTGCTGTCGGTGGGCTGGGCATAGTCAACCTGAAGCGTTAGCTCGCGGTTGCGACTGGTGTTCAGGTTGGTTTCGCGGTAGTCGGTGCCTTCGCCGCGGGTTTGGTCGAGAACGTACGCTTGCCGACCAACGCTGGTACTCAGCAAACCGAGCACGCTCAGTTCCTGCCGCGGGCGGCTGCCCGTATGGGTGTAGCCCGCATTCACATCTAGGCTCGGGAAGCGGTTGTCGGCATACGGCCATTCTATTTGCCGCGCGTACACGTCGTTGGGGAAGCCAGGAGTTAAGTAGGCGGACGTAATGGCCCGGGTGCCGCGGTAGCGAAACAGTTCGGTGTTGGCGCCGAGCGTCAGCACGTCTTTTTCCGTGAGGTCGTAATCGAGATTCAGGCGGCCGGTTAGGCCCTGGTTGTAGTTGCGGGTAGCCGTGCGTTGGCTGAGTTGGGCAAGCTCGCCGGGCGCCAGCACATCGGTGCGGCTAATGACGCTGCGGTAGCGGTTGTAGTAAGCCGCCAGCCCTAGTTCCGAGGTCACGGCCAGCTTGCCGCGCCGGCTGTTGAGGCTGGTGTTGAGGCTGTTGTTCATATTGCCAACCGTAGCCGTGAAAGAGCCCGTGGTGCCCGGCGAAGCATTCTTTTTGAGAATGATGTTGATTACGCCGCCCGAGCCTTCGGCGTCATACTTAGCCGAAGGGCTGGTGATAACTTCCACCGATTTCACTTGGTCGGCGGGCAGGCGGCGCAGCGCATCAGCGATGTTGTTGGCGAGCATGCCGCTGGGTTTGCCATTGATTAGCACCCGCACGCTGGTGGAGCCGCGCAGCTCCGGGTTGCCATCGGGGTCGAGGCTGAGCATGGGCACTTTCTTGAGTAGATCAGCGGCGGTGCCCCCGGTATTGCTCTGGTCTTTTTCGGCATTGTACACCAGGCGGTCGGCCTTGTTTTCAATCAGTTCCCGCTCCCCGGTCACTTTCACTTCGCTGAGCTGCTGAGCGGTGGGCACTAGCAGGATGGGTTCCAGCTTCGCCGAACCGCTGCCGCTTACCTGAATGTGCTCCATTATCTTGGTTTCGAACCCCACGAAGCTGACAGAAAGCTTGTACTCGCCAACTGCCACTTTCGGGAACGAGAACTTGCCGCCCGTATCGCAAACGCTACTGGCCACCAGAACTCCCGCCTTCTGGCTGAGCAAGCTCACGGTGGCAAACTCGACGGGCTGCTTACTGGTAGCATGTAGCACAGCGCCCGAGAGTTGCCCCTGACTGGTAGCGCCGGGCGAAGTAGCGGCGGCAGCAGATTGGCTTTGGGCCAGGAGCGGCTGGCCGAGCGCTGTCAAGGCCAGAATACAAAGCAAGTATTTCATAATGAGCACTTAAAGGAGTTTTGGCGATTCTGGAAAAGGCACGCGAAAGAGCAGCCGCCCGCAGCAAAGCAGGCAGAGAAGGAAGGTCAGTGGAAGCAAAGGCGGGTCTACACCCGAGCAGGAGCAGCCTAAAAGCCGAAAGTGGCTCCTCAGTTTATCCTAGAAGATGGTGGTGCACACCAGTTGCGTGAGGGTAGGAGTAGGACTCGGATCAGGGTGGCGCTCCGATGTCGGGTTGCTGTGCACAGTGCGGGCAGATGTTGTGTTCCGGAATTTGAGGTGAATACCTTCGCCCACGCCAAACGTTACAGCCAACAGCCAACATTTTTATTAGCCGCTTTGCAAACCCATGTAATACCTTCCCGACGCCAGGCTGTGTAATGCATTTACTAGGCGCCGGAAAGGATAAAGGCGTTCATTTAAGAGCTTAGCAAAAAGCGCTTCTAGTTTATCGGCAAGCTTCTGGAGTGGACGGAGCGAGGTACTTATTGGTGAAAGCAGGTTGTCCGCGCAGCCTTTATGAATCGTTCAAGGGCAAAACTTCTCTGTTAGGGCTGAACCTGGAAGGCTAGGTTCCAGGCAGCAATGGCAATGCCTACTCTCCGCAACCTGCTCGCGCTTGACTTATGGATACGCTTTACTTAGTAGCGGTGCTCCCGCCAGAACCGGTGTTTTCGCAAATCTGGGCCCTAAAACAAGAGGTGCACCACCTTACGGGCAGCCGCAATGCCGTGCGCCTGCCGCCGCACATCACCCTAATTCCCCCCATCCGCCAACCCGACGAGTTTGAAGCGAAATGCGCGGCGGTACTCACCGACTTTGCGGCTACCCAAGCGGCGTTTACGGTTGGTTTGCAGGATTTTGCTTGGTTTGGGAGCAGAACCTTATTTGTGCACGTGAGCGAAGCCGCCGCGCTGAAAGCCTTTCACGCCGCCCTCACCGATTGGTGCGCCGCGCACTTGCCGGAAGTACCCCGCGAAAAACGTCCGTTTACGCCCCACCTCACCCTGGCCACCCGCGACTTGCCTGCCGCGCAGGTGCCCGAGTTGCGTCAGCTTTTCTCGGCTCGGTCCTACGCCGCCACCTTCCCGGTGCAAACCCTCACCCTTTTCCGCCACGACGGCCGGCAGTGGCAGCCCCGGGCTACCATTGCGTTGTTAGAACCAAACAAGAGCCAAGCCTGATACAGTTGGGAATGTTGCGTAGCGGGTGAGCACAGTTCTCACGGCAATACGTGAGAAACCATAAATCTTCAACGAGGATTTCAGAGCCCAGTGCAAATAACTTCGTGAAGGCCGGACAGGAGTGAAGTGCACGCAGACTACTAGCTTGCTTCTCGGGCAGTACGCTGATGTAGAACTACTAGTGTAGGCGAGGGACGTTATACGCTGGCCCTTGTCGTTTCCGAGGCTACGGCCCGTAGCGCGCGTTTAGAAGGGGTGCTTGTCGGTAAGCAAATCGTGAATTCGGTGTATTCTCCCTCTTGCGTTTCAACCCGCAACGTGCCACGGTGGCCCTTCGTGACAATGTCGTAGCTCAATGAGAGGCCCAAGCCAGTGCCCTCCCCGGTGGGCTTGGTGGTGAAGAAAGGCTCGAAAATCCTTTCTCGTACGGCAGCCGGAATACCGTTGCCATTGTCCCGAATTTGAATTTGAATGCCCTTTTCCGTCTGTTGGGTCTGAACATGTATTTTCGGCTGGAAGGCTTCGCCTAACAACCGCTGCTTTTCTGTTACGGCGTAAAAGGCATTGGTGAGCAGGTTAATCAGCACCCGGCTTAGATCTTGGGGCACTACTTCTAGGCTAGGCAGATGCGGTGCAAAGTGCGTGACTAGTATAACTTTAGACTCTTTGTTGGCAGCCTGCCAGCTATAGTGTGCCAGGCGCAGACACTCCTCCGTCAGCGCGTTCATGTCAGTTAACTGCAACTGCCCGCTGCTGGTCCGAGAGTGTTCCAGCATACTTTTCACGATGCGGTCGGCACGGCGGCCGTGCTGGTGAATACTGAGTTGGTTCTGCGTCAGGTCCTGGAGCAACTGCTCAACCGTGGCTTTGCCCATGGCCGACAGCGCTTCCTTGGCTATCTCCTCCTTTAGCTCGGCAGCCAGCTCGACGCCCAGGTCCGAGAAGTTGATAATGAAGTTGAGAGGATTTTGGATTTCGTGCGCCACACCCGCTGTCAGCTGACCCAGGGAAGCCAGCTTTTCGTGTTGCACCAGTTGCGCCTGGGTGGCTTGCAGCTCCGTCAGGGCTTGGTCGAGGTCGTCGCGGTGGGCGGCTATTTGTCGGTTTTTTTCGTTGAGATGTCGGTTGGTTCGCTGTTTCAAATAAACGTTGCGTAGCAGCAGTCCGGCCAGCACGATTACGCCCCCGAGACCGGCCAACAAGGCGTAGAGCTGCTGCCGCTGCCGAATGGCTGTTTGGGCTTGTAGTTGCCGGGTTTTGTTGAGCAGCGCAATCTGGGCGCGTTTGCGGTCTAGTTCGTACCCGTACCGCAATGCGCTGGTTTTGCGCTGCGTATCTTCCCCGGAAAGCGTATCACTGTACGCTATTTGCAGGTTGCGGTAGCGGTAGGCTTGCCCGAAGTTTTGGCGCTTAGCGTAGGCTTGGGCCAACAGTTCACTGGCTTTGCGAATGTTGCTATTGCTGCGCGTTTTCTCGCTTAGCTGTAGCGCATGGTGGGCCAGCGTGAGCACACTGTCAGTTTGGTTGGAAAGTAGGTAGGTGCGGGCTAGGGCCAGTTCTACCAGGGGTAGGGTGTACTCGTCGTGGAGGAAACGTACCAGTTGGCGTGCCCTAAGGCCATGAGTTAGGGCTTCGGCCTGACTGCCTTGCAAGCCATACACATCTGCCAGACTCGTCTCGAAGCCGGCTTCTCCTTGCTGATCACCTACTTGCTTGCTCAACTGTAAAGCGCGCTGATAATACAGCAGGGCCTGCGGCCACTTTTTGAGTGTTTGGTAGGAGTTGCCCAAGTCACTGAGAGTCGATAGCACCAGTTGATGGTCTCCCGTTTGCTGGCCAAACTTCAAGGCGGACTTCAGCACCGGCAGGGCCTCGGCGTAGTTGCCCATCTGGTGGTACACGTTGCCTAGAATGTACTGGAGGCGCGTTTTGGTTTGTAGGTCGCCGGCCTGCTCGGCAACGGGTAAGCCTTTCAGGGCCGAGGCCAACGCTACCGTGAGGTTGCCCTGTAGCATGTCAATGGTGCTCAGTTGCAGCCAGGTTTTGCCTAGTCCACGATGATCGAAGCGGCTTGCATACAGTTGCTGGGCCTGCTGGGCGTAGCGTCGGGCCGCCACGTAGTCGGCCTGCCGACGGTGCAAGTTGCTTAGGTCCAGTAGTGCCTGTCCCTCGCCCGAAACGTCGGCTAGTTGCCGGGCCAGGGCTAATGCCTGACGATTAAGCTGAATGGCCTCCGCTACATCGGTGCCCTTTACCTGCTGGGCCAGCAGCCGTAGCCGTCGTACTTGAGTTGTGTCAAGCCGAGGCTGGGTACGCAGCAGGCGGCGCAAGCTATCAGCCGATGGTGTTTGGCCCGGTGCGGGAAACGTAAGCAGCCCAAAGCCTAGAAGGAGCAGCAGAACGACGTAGGGTTTCATGCTGACAGGCGCCAAAGAGCAGGTGGGGGATATAGAGCCTGGCTGGAATTTCATAAAACCCCGCTTCCCGTTAAGTTCAGCACAACCATAGTAAATATTCTTACGGGGTTCGGAAGTGGCAGTGGCTACTGTCAACTAGCAGCAAATTGTGTGGCCTACCGCTAGCTCCAATCCGGATTATGGATCACGCCCAAGGAGACGGAGTCGGCTAGCGTCTTAGGTCCTCTCGACAGATACACGCTCCCTATCTCAATCGTCCGGTCGCCTCTTGAAGAGGATTCTATAAATCCACGCTTGTCCTTGACTTTGAAGCCTTTTGCTGTTAATGCCCTTACGAAGTCGCTAACCTTTTCCGCACTGCTAACAGAGGCAAGTTCTTCGGGACCCTTTCTTGTAAGAATCATTCCGCTGACATCCTTTACAAGATATAAAATGGAACCATAAGGGCCCCATTTGGCTTCGGTTGCTTCCGCTATGGAAGCGCCTTCTGGCAGCAACACAGGCCGGCCTAGTACTTCAATATAGGCTTCCACTACGGCAACCCAATCGGTTGCAGGTACTTGTTGGGGATTAGAAGTCATGGACAGGAACCGAGAAGAAATATAAATAAAAGTTAATATAAGATATGATACGAATTAATGCAAATCAATATTATTTAATTTATAACAGACTTTGAGTTAAGTTCGCTTGTCGTTGGCAAGTATGTAGGCCTATCATTGAATACACAGATAAAACAAGCCTCATGCAAGGCGCAGCGAAGCTCAACCAGCTTACAAGAGTGAATGCCCACAACCGCGCCTACAACGCAGTGCTCCTCTCCGGCCCGATAGGGAGCGTAGCAGGTTCAATCCTACCAGCGTAGCCGACACGGGTTTCGCTTTTCTGGTTTCACCCGTTTGAAGCGGGCGGCTGCTTGGGCGGCCGGCAACGGTTAAGCTAGCTCTACCAGGTAAAAAACAGCCGTCCGCCGCGCCTCTTCGCGCCCCGAATTTTAAGTTAGTTTAGCTGATATGTGCCCCGGTAAGAAGGTTTAAAAGGACAACTTTCGGTTCCTTACATCCGGCCCGAAAAGTTCGCCAAATAGGTGTGTCTGGTAGTTTCGGGCCTTAAATGGAAATTATTTGCTCGGAAATTGCAGCGAGTAATCCAGGTCTGTTAAGTAGTATATAACAGGTTGAAAATAAATGGTTTAAATGTATAATAAAGACTAGATATGGCATCATGAATACATGGGGTTGAAAAAAAATATGTAGTTTTTTTCAGTTGTTTTATATCAATTTGACAAGAAGCTTCGTAGAAGGGCTTCACAAACACAAGGTGCCTGTTCACCATTCACCTCATCACCATCACACATCAGACCCCATGAAACAGACTAAGAATTCAGCCTGGACCATCCGTGTAGTTGCTCTTCTCTTCAGTGCCGGCGCGGCCCTTTCTTCCTGCACCAGCACCAGCACTGACACTCCTGCTAGCTCCACTTCGGGTACTGATACCGGAACGACTACGACGGGTACAAGCACGTCAGGCACCAGCACCGATGGCACTACCAGCGGTTCTACTACCACTGGCACCACTACTTCGGGTACCACCTCGGGCGCTACCACTGGTACCACCTCAGGCACTACTTCGGGTAGCACCACGGGTACTACTTCCGGTAGCACTACGTCGGGCACCACGGGTACCACTACTTCGGGTACCACTGGCGGTACTACTACCCGCTAATAACACGCCTACTCTGTGCCGTAAGGCATAGTCGCAAAAACTGAAAACCACCCATTCGCACAGAATGGGTGGTTTTTTATTTAACCACCGTACTGAAGCCTTTATCAAGAAGTTGTTTCAAAGCGGCGATAAAGCACAGGTTCCGCTTGCTTTTAGTAAGGTTGAGCTGGGAGAAAACCAACGATACAGGCAAGCAACAAAGCTTGCTTGAGATGATTGTAAGAACTTAGTAATGAGATGGAAACAACGGATACGGCTGATCTTGCGTAAGTACTCGTATTCGTTGTGCTTACCTGTATAACGGCATCACTATTGTTTCACAGTTTACCATCCTATACCATGAAGAAGCTCCTGTTCACTGCCGCCCTTTCTGCTTTTCTGCTTGGCACCGTTGCGCCCGCTTTCGCTCAAACTACCCCCGTGCAAGGCGACACCACTAAGTTGAAATCAAACGGTAAAAGAGAAAAGCTGAAAACCACGGACGGCAAAGTCAAAGCAAACAACAAGAAAGGCAAGACGAGAATAAAGGCCGAAAAACCTAGCTAAGCAGCACCCTGCTGTATTGAGCTGCTGCCATCGTTTAGAGTGGGTCTACCACGAAAACAGCTGTTCAGTTGAAGCCTACAAAACAAGAGCGGGTTGCCTGTCAGGCAACCCGCTCTTGTTTTGTAGGCTTGCTTTGACTAGCAAACAACCGCAGCAAAAATAACTTAGTTGGCCACGTTATACGGCACGCCCATGTTCTGGAACATGAACGCCCATTTGTCGGTCTGCTCGCTGATTACCTGCGCGGTGGAACGGCCCGCGCCGTGGCCGGCCTTGGTTTCGATGCGAATTAGTACGGGGGCGGCGCCTTGCTGCGCCTCTTGCAGGCGCGAGGCGAACTTGAAGGAGTGCGCGGGCACTACCCGGTCGTCGTGGTCGGCGGTGGTAACCAGGGTGGCGGGGTAGCTGGCGGGCTTCAGGGCGTGGTAGGGCGAGTACTTGTAGAGGTACTCGAACATCTCCTTGGAGTCCTGCGCGGTGCCATAATCGTAGGCCCAGCCGGCGCCGGCCGTGAACTGGTTGTAGCGCAGCATGTCCATCACGCCCACGGCGGGGAAAGCCACCTTGAACATATCGGGGCGCTGGGCCATGGCCGCGCCCACCAACAGGCCGCCGTTGGAGCCGCCCGAAATGGCGAGGTAGTCTTTGGAGGTGTAGTTGTTCTGGATCAGGTACTCGCCGGCGGCAATGAAATCGTCGAATACGTTCTGCTTATGCAGCTTGGTGCCCGCTTCGTGCCACTTCTCGCCGTACTCGCCGCCGCCGCGCAGGTTGGCCACGGCGTAAATGCCGCCGTTTTCGAGCAGCACGATGTTAGAAGTACTGAAGCCGGGCGTCATGCTCACGTTGAAACCGCCGTAAGCGTAGAGCAGGGTGGGGTTTTTGCCGTTTAGCACCACTCCTTTTTTGTAGGTAATAATCATCGGGACGCGCGTGCCGTCCTTGGAGTTGTAAAACACCTGCTTCGATTCAAACTTGGTGGGGTCGAACTGTACGCCGGCCTTCTTGAACTCTGTCGATTTGCCGGTGGCAATGTCGTACTTGAAAATGGTGGGCGGGTAGATGTAGGACGTGAAGGTGTAGTAGGTTTCCTTCTCCTCTTTCTTGGTGCCGAAGCCCCCGGCCGTGCCCACCGAGGGCAGGCTGATGCTGCGCTCCTTCTTGCCGCTCATGTCGTACTGCTCAACGAGGGAAGTGGCGTCCTTCAGGTAGTTAGCGAAGATTTTGCCGCCGCCCGTGGAGACGTTCAGCACGTTTTTAGTTTCCGGAATCAGGTCTTTCCAGTTGGCGGGCTTGGGGTTGGCGGCATCCACGGTCACCACCCTTTTGTTGGGCGCATTGTAGTTGGTTTCGATGTAGAGTTTGCTGCCCACGTTGTCGAGCACACCCACTTCGCTTTTCTCATTATCAACCACTTGCACAATGGCGCTGCCGGGCTTGCTCAAATCCTGGATGTAAAGCTCGTTGCCGCTAGTAGTGTTGGCGCCGCTGATAACGAGAAACCGCTCATCCTCGGTCAGGGAAGCGCCGATATAGCGGCGCGGCGTTTGTTCGCCGCCAAATACCAGCTTATCGGTAGTTTGCTTGGTGCCCAGCTTGTGGTAAAACAGCTTGTGAATCTGGGTTTTGCCGGCCAGTTGGCTGCCCGCTTTGGGCTTGTCGTAGCTGCTGTAGTAGAAGCCATCGTTGCCCTTCCAGGCCAGGCCCGAAAACTTCACGTCCTTCAAGGTGTCGCCCACGATGGTTTTGTCGGCCGTTTTCAGCACAATCACCTTGCGCCAATCCGAGCCGCCTTCCGAAATCTGGTAGGCGGCTAAGCTGCCGTCTTTGGTGAAGTTGATGCCCGCCAGCGAGGTGGTGCCGTCTTTCGAGAAATTGTTGGGGTCGAGGAACACCTCCGGGGCGCCCGTGCTGCCCAACTGCCGGTACAGCACCGACTGGCTTTGCAGCCCCGTGTTCTTGCTGAAGTACGTGTACTTGCCTTCCTTGAAAGGCGCGCCGTATTTCTCGTAGTTCCAAAGCGTTTCGAGGCGCTTGCGAATGGCGTCGCGGAACGGAATCTGGCTGAGGTAATTCTGGGTTACCTTGTTTTCTTCCTGCACCCAGGCCTTGGTGTCACCGGCTTGGTCGTTTTCCAGCCAGCGGTAGGGGTCGGCTACTTTCGTCCCGAAGTACGTGTTGGCGGTGTCTACTTTTTTGGTTTGGGGGTAGGGCAGGGGCTTGATGGCGGTTTGGCCATAGGCCTGCGCTCCAGCCAGCAGTAGCACAAACGAGGTAAAAAAGCTTCTCATAGAGGAAGGATTACGTGAGAAAATGACGGAAAAAGCAGCAAGTGCTGGCAAGGATAGACGCCGCTACTGGTAAGGCGTTGCTTGCCGGGTGGCCTTTAGGCGCTAACTGAAAGTAACAAAGGGCTGGCGGTAAACCTACTGCTCAAGCTTGGGCCGCCTGGCCTCTGGTGCTGCCCTAGGCGTAGGCCTTGGCAACGTGTTCAAGATACAAGGCAGCAATGAAACATTGTTTGGTAGGTGCTACAAGCATCTTCCAGCATTGGAAATAGCTGAACACTTCCAAGCTGATTTTGGGGAGAGAAAAATTGCTTCCAAAAAGAAAAAAAGGAAACGAAACAGACGAGCCAGCCAACGCCTAGGTTTGTTTTTCATGAAATTTTAAGCACTGAGCAGGTTACTTTTTGGAAAGTAGGGTATCAAGTTGATATCAGTTCACAGAAAAACCTAACCATAGCCATGAAATTCTCTTTCAAATCCCTGCTTGTTCTTGCCGCTTTCGCTCCTTTCGCTTTGACTTCCTGCTCGGAAGCAACCAAGGAAAATGCTGAGGCAACTGCTGAAGGCGCGGCCACGGACGCTGCCAACGCCACCGAAAAAGCTGGCGACGCAGTAGAAGGCGCCGCTGACCAAGCCGCCTCCGATATGGCTCCCGAAGCTGGCGACACCGCTGTAGTTCGTGATCAGGAGGCTGACAAGGCCGTAGAAGAGACTCCTGCCAAGCAATAGTGTAGCTTCAAAGCTCAACCTAAAAACCCTTCCAGCACTATTCTGGAAGGGTTTTTTATTGCCTAGTAGGTTGCCGCATTTTCAACTAGGAGGTGTCCATAAAAGGCTTGTTGTCTTCTCAGCTATGGCTTAATTGGTCGTTGTCCAATCATAAATAAAGTAAACCGGCTGCAACGTGGCGCTTGTAGCGGTTCCGCTTCTGCTCATGTAACTTAAATTCCTGGCTACAAGGACGCCAGCTTTCTTTGGGGCTGCGTATTAACTGCAACGTACGCGCAAGGCTGGCGCGGCGTTTTCCTTCACTGCTCGCCTCTATGCTATGAAAAAAGTCGTGTTTACCGCCGTTCTTTCAACCTTTTTGCTTGGTGCTATGGCGCCAGTTTCTGCCCAAACCGCGCCCACTCAACCCACTGCCCAAGGCGACACGGCCAAGGTGAGGGAAAGAATGAAAAAAGATCAGAAGAAGTCGGCGGATGGTAAATACATGCTGAATCCCAAGAAAGCGAAAGGCAAAGCCAAGCAGCCGAAAGCAGTTAGCAACCAGTAAGAACCTACCCAAGTAAGGAGATGTCACTCCGACGAACAAGGAATCTGAAGGAGCTGGTGGATCGGTTTCACCCAGCTTCCTGCTTCGTCGGAGTGACAACGCTTTTATCGAGCTGAATGACTTCTAAGTCGTTGTAAAACGCTCCGCAAAACCCCTGTCCTTCGCCGGTAAGGGGTTTCTTGTGTAGTGAGTAGAAGGTAATTGAAAGTTGGAAACCGCCACGAATTGCCTTTACAAGTGGTTAAGTAGGCTTTGGGTGTTGGCGCAAGCAGCGTTGCTCAGCTCGGGGATCTTGGAGGGCGAGTACGCGCCCTCAGCAACACGCTCTGCATCAGCGAATAATTAAGTTAACTCAACTGAACCGTATGGCGTATGGAAGCTAAGCAGCTTTGGCGGTTTGAAGGATGAGTGAGGAGGGCGGACAAGTATTTCAACGTTCACCTAAACCGCACCTTACCTGATTAGGTTGTTTGTGCACAGCACCGCGTATTGAGGCGCCTTGCCAGGTTGCGCTTAGTGTGTGGCCGCCTTCGGTCTTACTTTACATTCCCTGCTTTATGTCAACTACTCCTATTCCGGACGATTCCGTCGGTACGTCTCCTGGCGTTCGGCCCGAAGATGGTTCGCGTCGTTCCTTCATGAAGCAGGCCGGTGGTATTCTGGGGCTGGCCCTCACGCCGCCGCTGGTTAGCCAAGCCGAACGCCTGACGGCCTACTCGAAAACCGTGGAGGGCGTGTCGGAAATGACGCTGCGCGTAAACGGCACCGCCCGCCCGTTCCGCGCCGAACCGCGGGTAACTCTGCTCGACGCCCTGCGCGAAAACCTCAACTTAACTGGCAGCAAGAAAGGCTGCGACCATGGCCAGTGCGGCGCCTGCACGGTGCTCGTCGATGGCCGCCGGATTAATAGCTGCCTGACGCTGGCCGTCATGAACCAGGGCAAGGAAATCACCACCATCGAAGGGTTGGCTAAAGGGGAGGAGCTGCACCCGATGCAGGTAGCCTTCGTGAAGCACGACGGGTTCCAGTGCGGCTACTGCACGCCCGGCCAAATCATGTCGGGGGTAGCCTGCGTGAAAGAAGGCCACGCCACCACCGACGCCCAAGCCCGGGAGTGGATGAGCGGCAACCTGTGCCGCTGCGGGGCTTACCCCAACATCACGGCCGCTGTGCGCGAAGTGGCGGGCAAGGCTTAGAGCTGAGAAGGACGGTCTAGTACAACTACAGAACCAATGAACAATTTCAGTTATACCACGGCCACCACAGCCAAAGAGGCTACCGGCGCACGCAAAGACAGTGCGCAAGTTGCCTTCATAGCCGGCGGCACCACGCTGCTTGACTTGATGAAGCTCAACGTCGAGCAGCATCCGCAGCTTGTCGATATCAACATGGTGCCTTTTAAAGGCATCAGCGAAACCCCCGACGGCTTGCGTATTGGCGCCTTGGAACGCATGAGCGACGTAGGCGAAAACCAGCTAGTAGTGCAGCAGTACCCGGCTATTTCCGAGGCGCTGCTGCTTAGTGCCTCGCCCCAACTGCGCAACATGGCCAGCATTGGTGGCAACCTGATGCAACGCACCCGCTGCACCTACTTCCGCGACACGGCCTTCCCGTGTAACAAGCGCAACCCCGGCTCCGGCTGCCCCGCTCAAACTGGCGACAACCGCGGCCTGGCCATCCTGGGTGGCAGTGCAGCCTGCATCGCCACCAACCCCGGCGACATGGCGGTGGCTTTGGTGGCGCTGGATGCCGTAGTGACCCTCGAAAACAGCAAGGGCAAGCAACGCCGCGTGCCGCTCATCGATTTTCACTTGCTGCCCGGCACCACGCCCCAGCGCGAAACCATTTTGGAAGTTGATGAATTGATTGTGGCCGTAACCGTGCCCGCCGCGGCGCATGCCCGCAAGTCGCACTACGTGAAGGTGCGCGACCGGGCTTCGTACGCGTTTGCGCTGGTGTCGGCGGCTGTGGGCCTTGATGTGCAGGGCGGCCAGATCCGGTCGGCGCGCATTGCCATGGGCAGCGTCGGGACCAAGCCTTGGCGCGCGCTGGAAGCGGAAAAAATGCTGGTGGGCAAGCCCGCCACGGAAGCCAGCTTCCGGGCTGCCGCCGCCGCCGCCGTCCGGGGTGCCGCCCCGCGCGAGCACAACCGGTTCAAGGTGGAAATGGCGCAGAAAACCATCGTCCGGGCTTTGCAGGAAATAACGGCGTAACCTTTCAGCACTTCAAAGCGCTGTTTCGGCTACCGAACGACCATAGCGCGAAGCTTCCATTTCGCGTCTCGTTGAACAACCGAAACAGAATTCAATAACTACGACGTGCAACGAGCCAGGTGCTGCTTCGGGGTACAGTCGTTCAACGAGACGCGAAGCGCAGGCTTCGCGCTACCGCCTACGACTTAGCATAAGATAGTATGGAGACCGAACCTAGATTTTTTGAAACCAATGGCCCCGGCGGCGTAGTGGGGCAGCCACTCAACCGCGTAGACGGCTACGACAAGGTAACTGGCAAGGCGAAGTACTCGGCTGAGTTTCCGCTACAGGGCTTGGTGTATGGCGTACTGAAAGGCAGTGAAATTGCGAAAGGCAAAATCCAGAGCATCGACATTACGGCCGCTATGAAAGAGCCCGGCGTGCTGGCCGTGCTTACCCACCAAACATTGCCCAAGCTTGCCAGAACGCCCAACGACCCAGAAGGCAAGAAAGCCATTGGCGCGCCTATGGGTTTCCTGCCGCTAACCTCCGACACCGTGCACTACGCTGGGCAGCCGGTGGCGCTGGTAGTGGCCGACACGTTTGAGCGGGCCACCCACGCCGCCTCGCTGGTCCGGGTGCAGTACGCCGTTGAGAAGCCCTTGGCCTCGTACCAAGACCCCAAGGCCGAAATCTTCAACCCGGAGAAGGTACAAGACGATAAAACCAAGGGCTACACCCGCCGCGGCGACGCGCAGGCGGCCTTGGCGTCGGCGCCCATCAAGCACTCGGCCACCTACACCCACGCCATCAACCACCACAACCCCATGGAGCCCGGCTCCACCACGGCCATCTGGGAAGCCCCTGACCGGCTGACGGTGTACGAGTCCACGCAGGGCATTACGCGCACGCAGAAGTCGTTGGCGACCATGCTGGGGCTGCCGCAGGAGCAGGTTCGGGTGGTGACTAAGTACATCGGGGGCGGCTTTGGCTGCAAGGGTTCATCCTGGCCTCACACGGTACTAACGGTGCAGGCCGCCAAAGCCGTGAACCGGCCGGTGAAGCTGGTACTCACGCGCCAGCAGATGTTTACGGGCATGGGCCACCGCGAAGACCAAACCCAAACCCTGCAAATCGGGGCTACCAAGGAAGGCAAGCTGCTGGCGCTGGTGCACGAAAAAACCTCGACCACCTCGCTTTGGGACAACTACGCCGAACCCAACAGCCGCATCATCAACCTGCTCTACGACTGCCCCACTTTCGAGTCGTCGTACCAGTTGGCGCGCGCCAATGTCATGACGTCCACCTTCACCCGCGCCCCCGGGGAGGCTCCCGGCTCGTTTGCTATTGAGTGCTCGATGGACGATCTGGCGGTTCAGCTTGGCATCGACCCCATAGAAATCCGGTTGCGCAACTACGCCGAAAAAGACCCCACCAACGGTAAGCCGTGGAGCAGCAAGAGCCTGAAGCAGTGCTACGCCCGCGGAGCCGAACTGTTTGGCTGGAACAAGCGCAACCCCAAACCCGGTGCTACCCGCGACGGCCGCTACCTGATCGGCATGGGCATGGCCACGGCCTCGTACCCGGTGCACAACTCGCAGGGTACGGCCCGCGTCCGCCTCTACGCTGACGGCCACGCCGTGGTGCAAAGCGGCGCCACCGACCTCGGCACCGGCACCTACACCGTCATGACACAAGTGGCCGCCGATGCCCTGGGCCTAACGCCCGATAAAGTGCGGTTCGAGTTGGGGGATTCACGCTTGCCTACGGCGCCCAACTCGGGTGGTTCGGTGGCGGCCGGTACGGTGTCGTCGTCGGTGTACGTGGCGGCGCAGGAGGTGTGGCAGAAACTGAAAAAGCTGGCCGTAGCCGATAAGAAGTCGCCGCTGTTCAGGGCGAAAATAGAAGATGTGGTAGTCGAGAAAAACCGGTTGGTACTCAAAGCAAACAAGCAGAAAGGTGAGGACTTCGCAGCCCTGATGAAGCGCAACGAAATGACCGACATCGAGGGCACCGGCAACGGTAAGTACGGCGCGGGCTACGAAACCGGCCTCGCCCCCGGCCCCGCCGACTCCGGCCATCAAGACGACAAAGGGGGCCACTCCATGCATTCCTTCGGGGCGCATTTCTGCGAGGTGCGCGTCGATGCTGAACTTGGTACGGTGCGCGTTACGCGCTGGGTGAGTGTGCACGGTGCCGGCCGGATTCTGAACGCCAAAACCGCCCGCAGCCAGATTATCGGCGGCAGCATTTTCGGGATAGGCGCGGCGCTGATGGAAGAAACCTACCGCGACCCAAACTTCGCCCGTTACACCAACGCCAGCCTGGGCGAGTACCACATTCCCGTCAATGCCGACATTCCGGAAATGACAGTGGAATTTATTGAAGAACACGATCCTTATATCAACGCCATGGGCGTGAAAGGCATCGGTGAAATTTCAATGGTCGGCGTATCCGCCGCCGTGGCCAATGCGGTATTTCACGCCACTGGCAAACGCGTGCGGGATTTGCCGATCACACCCGATAAAGTAATGGGGGCTTTGGCAGTTTAGCTTGAGGTTGCAGTTTCCAATTTTTCAACGCCCATAGCTTTCTTGCGCTCGTATACCGCTCTAATTCACTCTAGCCGATAACCATTGCCCTGTATGACTGAGCTTCAGCGCCTTCTTCTTGCCTACGACGAGCACCGCGCCGCTAACCGTGCTTGCGCGTTGGCCTCGGTGGTAGATGTGGCGGGTTCGGCGTATCGGCGGCCGGGCGCCCGCATGCTCGTTACGGAAGATGGGCAACTGACCGGGGCTATCAGCGGCGGCTGCCTGGAGGGAGATGCCCGCCGCCGAGCGCGCCAAACCATTCGGCAAGGCCGCCCCACCGTCGTTACCTACGACTCCACCGACCCGGAAGATGATTTGCAGTTCGGCGCCGCGCTCGGCTGCCAAGGCGTCGTGCAGATCCTGCTGGAGCCGCTTGACTTCACTGATCCTGACAATCCGCTGGAAATGCTGCGCCGTTGGGTTGAGGGAGTGGAGGCGCCTGCTGTGGTAGCCACGGTGTTTAGTTTGGCTGGGGCGCAAGCTCCTGTTCAGATGGGGGAGCGGCTGTTGCTGTTGCCCGATGGCACGGTGCAAGGTACCCTTCCCGCTTCATCTGAGTTGTACGAAACTATACTGGCCGATGCCCGCGCGGCTTTGCAAGCGGGGCAGCCTGCTACCCGCCATTATGCCGCCGGAGTTGGCACCGTGCGGGTGTGCCTGGAAATACTGCACCCCCCGGTACGGCTTACCATCTACGGCGCCGGCAACGACGTACAGCCCCTCGTGCATTTAGCTGCCGGATTGGGCTGGCGAGTGCAGGTGCTGGATGGCCGGCCCGCGCAAGCCCAACCCACTCGTTTTCCGGAGGCGGAGCTAGTGCGGGTGCTGCCACTAACCGAGGTAGGAGAAGAGCCCCACGATGCGCGCTTTGCGCTGCTTATGACCCACAACTACTATTACGATTTGGCCGTGCTGCGCCACTTATTGCCTGCACCTACGCGCTACATTGGACTGCTAGGGCCCCGCAAAAAATACGAGCGTCTACTTACTGATCTGCAAAAAGAAGAGCCCACAGCCGCACAGCTGCTGGCCGGCCGGCTCCACAGCCCCATCGGCCTCAACCTGGGTGCCGAAACTCCCGAAGAAATTGCGCTGTCCATTGTAGCGGAAATCCAGGCGGTACTGGCGGGCCGCCCCGCCGGCTTCCTGCGTGACTCGCCCGACCCGATTCACCCGCCGCTGCATTCGAACGGACCGTTGCAAGCCGAAGGCCGCGTAGATGCGGTCTGTGAGCTGTAACGCTATAGAAAAGAGGCTAAATTCGCTTATGTCCACTGCGGTTATTGTTCTTGCAGCCGGCTCGTCTTCACGTTTGGGCCAGCCCAAACAGCTATTGTGCTATGAAGGCCAAACGCTACTGCGCCGCGCCGTTGAAACAGCCGTAGCCGCTGCGGCCGGGGCGCCGGTAGTGGTCGTGACGGGCGCCTTACACGCAGAACTATTGCCAGAATTAACCGATCTGCCGGTCCTGGTTGTGCAGTGCAGCACTTGGGCCGAGGGCATGGGTGCCTCGCTCAAAACTGGCCTAACGGCCTTGCAGAGCTTGTGCAATACCTGGGCTACCGTGGTAGTAATACTCTGTGACCAGCCCTACGTGACGGCTACCGTCCTGGAACAGCTGGTAGCAACTTACCTTGACACGGGCCAGCCCATAGTGGCCGCTGAATATGGTGCAGTGCGGGGCGTGCCGGTGCTCTTTGGGGCCGAAGTATTGCCGCTACTCCGAGGGATTTCCAATGCCGCCGGGGCCGCCCAACTACTCAAGCAGCACCCGCAGCTAGTAGCCACCGTGCCGTTTGCCGCCGGGGCCGTAGACGTTGATACGCCGCAACAGTACGCGGCGCTGCTACGTGGGGAAGCGCCCTCCCCAACGGGTAACAGCTAACATTGCCAACCGCCCAACAACCCCAACCGTTGAATCCCGTTATCTTGGCCGGTACTACACCTTCAACTTTGTCTCTATGACAACTGCCTCGGCTACCGCGCCGGACACCGGCTTCGACAACATTCCCAAAGACGATAAACGAATCACCCGCGGCTGGACGTTCTACGACTGGGCCAACTCCGTGTATCCGCTCGTTATTACGTCCAGTATCTTCCCCATTTATTGGGGCGCTATGGTGAAACAAGTTACCGGCACCGACAGCGGCAAAAGTCCGGTAGATTTCCTTGGTTTTCAAGTGCCAGGCTCCTCATTGCTCACTTACGCTATTTCGGCAGCCTTCCTGCTTATTGCCCTCATCAGCCCGTTCCTGACCTCATTGGCCGATTTTTCGGGGCGCAAGAAGCTGTTCATGCAGATCTTCTGCTACCTCGGGGCTGCCTCCTGCGCCGCCCTCTTTTTCTTCACCCCCGATACACTGACGGTCAGCACTTTCGTATTCATTTCGGCCACTATTGGCTTCTCGGGTTCTATTGTGTTCTACAACTCGTACTTGCCCCTAATTTCCTCGGAAGACCAATATGATTCGTTGTCGGCGCGGGGCTTTTCGATGGGCTACATTGGGTCGGTGCTGCTGCTGCTGGTTTGTTTGGGCCTAATAATGGGCCACGAGACGCTTGGGCTGGAAGAAGGCTTCGCCACGCGCCTGGCGTTTCTGCTCACTGGGGTGTGGTGGGCTGGTTTCGCGCAGATTCCCTTTTTCGCCTTGCCCGCCGACCCTGGCCGTCCGGCCACTGCCGCCGCTGCCGATTCGGGCTGGCTGCTCAACGGGTTTCGAGAACTAGGTAAGGTCTGGGCACAGCTCGAGCATCTGCCCAACCTGAAGCGGTTTTTGCTAGCCTACTTCACCTACAACATGGGCGTGCAAACGGTTATGTACGTGGCTACTATCTTCGGCGACGAAGAGTTGAAGCTGGAAAGCTCCGCCCTGATTCTCACTATTTTGCTGTTGCAGCTAGTGGGTATCCTAGGAGCCTATCTGTTTTCAAAGCTGTCGGAGCGCATCGGCAACACGCGGGCCCTGAGTTGGTCGGTCGTGATTTGGATGCTGATTTGCATTGCCGGGTATTTCGTGCAGGCCGGTTGGAGCTTCTACGCGCTGGCCTCGGTTATCGGCCTCACCATGGGCGCAGTGCAAAGCCTTTCCCGGAGTACGTATTCCAAAATAATCCCCGAAAACACGCCCAATACTGCTGCTTTCTTCAGTTTTTTCGATGTAACCGAAAAGCTTAGCATCGTTATCGGCACTGCCGTGTTCGGCGTCATTGCCCAGATTACGGGCTCGATGCGCAACAGTATCCTGTCGCTTATCGTGTTCTTCGTTTTGGGCTTGATTTTCCTGTTGCGTTTGCGCGGCCGGAAGTTGCGCGACGAGGTGCAGAGTGCAGGCGACCAGGTGTTGGCCCCACCACCCGCTACGCCCAACATGGGCGTGCCCGTTTCTCCGAAGTAGTTCGCCTGAAATAATCAGTAAGCCCCGCCACAAGCGGGGCTTTTCGTTTGGCGCTATTTATTTGCAATAACTTTTCGCCAAGAAGTCACTTCTAAAACCTTCCAGCACTCTTATCATACTTTTTCCAACTTCATGACCGAAGCCCAACCCACTTTGCAAGCTGCTCTTAGCCAAGAGCTGAAACACGAGTTGAAACTCACCCGCCGTCTTCTAGAGCGAGTTCCCAACGAGCAGTTCAGTTGGCAGCCTCACCCCAAGTCGATGAAGCTTGGCACGCTCGCTTCGCACATGGCCAATCTGGTTGGCTTTCTGGAAATGTCGCTGGCTGGTTCCGAAACCGATTTGGCCAGCGTAACAATGCCCGATTCGCCTACCACCACCGACGAGGTACTGCGCCGCTTCGACGTCAATGGCGAGAACATTCACAAGGCCTTAGAGCAAATAGATGACGCTACGTTTCACGGAATGTGGTCGTTGCGCCGAGGCGAGCAGGTGTTTATGACCCTGCCCCGCGCCGCGGTAGCCCGGACCTTGGTTCTGAATCACCTCATCCACCATCGCGGCCAGCTGAGCGTCTACCTGCGCCTACTCGATATCCCGGTGCCCGCCATCTACGGCGGCTCCGCCGATGAAGCTCCTGTTCGGTAAATTAAAAATTGATAAGTAAGAATGAAGAATTGGCCGTTCAATAACTCCCACTTGGAGCGTTGAACGGCCAATTCTTCATTCTTACTTATCAATTCTTAATTGAGAACACCTGCTCGCCGGCAATCCAGGTTTGCTGCACTTTCGCGCCGCGCAGCTTCTCTTTGGGGACTTGCAATAGGTCGGTATCCAACACCACGAAGTCGGCGGCCATGCCGGGGCGGATGCTGCCTTTCTGCTTGTTTTCGAAGGCGGCGTGCGCCGCCCAGGTGGTCATGCCGCGCAACGCATCGGGGCGGCTCAGCGCGTTTTCCATCTGAAACCCGCTGGCGGGATAGTTCTTGGCATCTTGCCGGGCCACGGCGGAGTGGAAGCCAAACAGCGGATTGATATCTTCCACCGGGAAATCGGAGCCGAGGGCTACTTGGCCGTATTGCTGACGCAGGTCGTTAAAGGCATACGCCGTTTTCAACCGCTCAGCGCCCAGCCGCTCGCCGGCCCAGTACATATCGGAAGTGGCGTGGGTGGGCTGCACCGAAGGCACAATACCGAACTGCCCAAATTTGGGCACGTCCGCCTTGCTCACCACCTGCGCGTGCTCGATGCGCCAACGACGGTCGTTTTTGCCTTTCAATACCTCGCCGTACACATCGAGCAAAAAACGGTTGCTGGAGTCGCCGATGGCGTGGGTGTTCATTTGGAATTTACTGGCCGCCAGCTCTTTGGCTAAAGCGCGGTAGTCGGCTATGGAAGAAAGCAGAAAGCCGGTTTCCTTGGGCTTGTCGGTGTAGGGGTGCAGCAAGCAGGCGCCGCGCGAACCAAGGGCCCCGTCGGCGTACACCTTGAAGCTGCAAACCGTAAGGCGGTCCTCGAACACCGGTCCGTTTTTCAGGTAATAGTCTTTGTTGGCCTTGGTTGGGTTGAGCATGGCGTATACGCGTATTTTCAGCTTGCCTTGCTGCTGCAACGCGGCCATTTGGTTGATATTCGCTTTGTCGAGGCCCGCATCGGCGAGGCTGGTGAGGCCCACAGCTACGCAGCGCTGCTGGGCTTCCAGCAACGCTGCATTGGCTTCGGTCGGTGTGGGCTCCGGAATCTTCGTGCTGACTAAATCCACGGCATTGTCAACCAGCAAGCCCGTTAGCTGACCGGCTGCGTTTTTAGTGATGGTGCCGCCGCTAATGGGCGTTTTGGTGGTGACGCCCGCCAGGTCCAGCGCCTTCTGGTTGACGAGGGCCGCGTGCCCATCCACCCGCACGATAAACACCGGCGTGTTCGGAAACAGGATATCGAGGGTGTCTTTGGTAGGGAACTGCTTGTTGGACCAGTCGTTCTGGTCCCAGCCGCGCCCCGTCAACCAGGCGGCCTGCGGGTATTGCTGACGCTGCTGCTGCAACTTCGCCACCACTTGCTTCCACGAGGTAGTGCCCACCAGGTCGGCATCGCGCAGCCCCAAGGCGTAGCGGTAGAAGTGGCAATGCGCGTCGTAGAAGCCCGGATAAACGAATTGGCCCCGGGCATCAACGGTTGCCTTGCCCGTGTACTTGCTGCGGATGTCCTCCTCTTTGCCCACGGCCACAAACTTGCCGTCTTGCACGGCAAAGGCCGTGGCTTTGGTGAAAGCGGAATCGACGGTGTAAACGGTAGCATTGTAGACCACCAAATCAACCGACTGGTTTGAACTACTTTGGCAGCTACTAAAAAAGCCCAACAACGGTAGCAGGGCAAACAGGCGGAAAAATTGAAGCATGCCGCGAAAGTAAGTGAAAAGGTGAAATGGTGAGGTGGTAAGATGATGACAGTGACGTTCTAATTGCACCACTTGCGCAGACTCGCGCTAGCAGAACGTCACTGTCATCATCTCACTACCTCACCATTTCACTGTCTTACCACGAAGTCCTTTCACTGCTCCACCGAGTCACGTTGCAGGCAGTATTCGAGCCAGGCGCGGGCCGGGTTTTCGTCGGTAAACCGCTGAATCAGGTACGGCTGGCCTTGTGAAGTTGCGTTGTTTTGGGAGAGGCCAATGTTGGCCAGCGCGCCGGCCAGGTGGTGCGGGGCCATCAAAAGCGCGATGTACGTGGTGCGGCCCAGGCGGGGGTGTAGGCGTGGAAAGAAATCTTCCATCATCCAGAACACGTCGGAAGCATCCACTCCCGTCCGGCGCCGGACGTCGAGCAGCCAAAAGCGGCAGTTCGTTTCAGCCGCTACGTCGAGGATGGCTGCGTAGCCGCGTTGGAGTTCGAAGGGCATGACTCCCCGCTTCCAATGCCCATATAGCAGTTGTTGGTCGGGGTGATAGGCAACGTCCAGATAAGCAGTAGAGAATGAATCCATAGCAAATTAAAACAGCGGTCGGTAATAAAGTAATAAAAGACGCTGCATACCCCAGTACGTTGGAGGAAGTGACAAGGAAAAACCCCAGTGGGTTGGAGCCACTGGGGTTTTTCCTGGTAGCGCCGCTGCGCAAGCTAAGCGATAAGGGCTGTTTTCGCTACTCGAAGCGCATATGCTTCACTGATTCGCCAGAGTTTTTCAGCTCCAGTAGCGAGTCAATCCCGATTTGTAGGTGGGCTGTTACGAAGTCGGCCGTTACTTTTTTGTCGCTTTCCGACGTTTTCACGCCCTCGGGTGTCATCGGGTTGTCGCTGACGAGCAGGAGCGCGCCGTGCGGAATCTCGTTTACGAAGCCCACCGTGAAGATGGTAGCCGTTTCCATGTCCACGGCCATGGCCCGAATCTGCCGCAGGTACTCTTTGAAGTTTTCGTCGTGCTCCCACACCCGGCGGTTGGTGGTATACACGGTGCCGGTCCAGTAGTCTTTCTCGTGCTTCTTGATCATCGACGACACCGCGCGTTGCAGGCGGAAGGAGGGCAGCGCGGGAATTTCAGCCGGCAGATAGTCGTCGGAAGTACCCTCGCCCCGAATGGCGGCGATAGGCAAAATCAGGTCGCCGAGCTTGGTTTTGCTTTTCAGGCCGCCGCATTTGCCCAGAAACAGCGCCGCTTTCGGCTTCACCGCCGAAATGAGGTCCATCACGGTAGCAGCCATGGGGGAGCCCATTCCGAAGTTGATGATGGTGATGCCGTTGGCCGTAGCGGTTTGCATCGGTTTATCGAGGCCGTTCACCTCCACGCCAAACTGCTCGGCGAACATGTGCACGTAGTTGATAAAGTTGGTGAGCAATATGTACTGCCCGAACTCCTTGAGGGGAACGCCGGTGTAGCGGGGTAGCCAATTTTCAAGAATGTCTGATTTGGTTTTCATAAGAATGAATTATTCTGTCATGCTCGATCCGGCGTCCGCCTAGCCAAGTATGAGGTTCAATAAATTGGTTACAAAAAAACCGTCCACCCCACGAAGG